>JAXDHC010000427.1:0-5988 GCA_034664705.1 Solirubrobacteraceae bacterium | reverse complement strand
GTTCGAATCCCGCTGGGGGTACTCCCGGCCCCGCTCAGTAGCCGGCCGACTTGGTCGAGAGCCCCGGCGCCACGACGCGCCGGCCCCGCGGTGAGACGACCCACCAGGTCGCGAGGAACCCCTCACCGGCCATCTGCCCCGGCCGCACGTCGGCGTTCATCCGATAGAGCGGATGGCCGCTGTACACGAGCTGACGCTGGGACGGGCCGCGCCGCGTCGTCGTGAGCTTCGCGGCCGACAGGCCCGGTCCGGCCACCGGCGTCCTGCTCGTCGTGAGGGCCGGTGGCCACACCCGCGCGCAGGCGCCGAAGCAGTGGCTCCGGCCGTTCCTGTCCTCGCCGAAGAGGTAGAGCGTGCGCCCCTGCGCGTCCGTCAGGATCGGGCCGAGCTTCGTCGCGCGCACGCGCACGCCGGCCACGGGCTTGTGCGCGCCGGGCGCGCCGTGACGCTTGGCCGGCTCCGAACCTCCGGACAGCAGCAGGAACGCCGCGACCGCAGCGAGCGCGGTCACCGCGCCGGCGAGGAACACGGTCATGTGACGGCCGTCCCGCAGGCCCGCGCCCGCGCCGTTGGGCCGGTGCACCCCAGAGCGCCTCACGACGCCGCTCAGGCCTGGCCGTTCCCGGCACCGGCGCCGGCCAGCGGGCAGTACCACGCCGGTCGCCGCGGCGGCTCGGTGGCCAGGCCGGCGGTGAAGACCTGCGTGGCGTCCGTCGGCAGCTGCCCGGTGGACTTGCTCTTGTCGGCCTTGCCCTTCGCGCCCGGCTTCGCCTTGGCCTTGGCGGCGACCAGCGGCCCGCACAGCGCGGGCGCGGTCGACTCTCCCGGCAGGCTGCGATTGAGGTCGCTGCGGTCCAGCGTGCCGTCGTAGAGCCCGTTGTGGTTGTAGTCGATGCCATGGACGACGACCACCGCGTTGTTCTCGCGGATGTATGACGCCACGACCGGCCCGACGTTGATCTTCCGGGTGTAGCGGATCCGACCGGTCTTGGGGAAGCGGTTGAACGCGAGGATGCTCTTCGGGCTCGTGTCGCCCCGGAGGGTCATGGACGTCAGGGGATGCCCGTAGAACGGGACGCCGCTCTTCGTCGCGATCGACATGTGGCCGTTGTGCAGCGATGCGACACGCGCGGGCGGGCAGCGGCCCTTGGCGCCGGCGTGGATGTGCAGGGCGTGCGAGGCGCCGTCGAGGAGGCGGTCGGTGGTCAGCGTGATCGTCGCCACGTTGCCGTTCAGGCGCATGACGGCGTTCCCGTTGGCCGTGACGTGGTTGGTCGGCACGGGACCGAGCGCGCCAGACGCACGCTGGCCGGTCGGCGCGACCGCGGCCTTGCCGGACCCGACGGAGTTCTTCGTCGACGAGGAGCCGCCGGACAGGAGCAGGAACGCCACGACGGCGGCCGCCACGGCGGCGACGCCCCCGAGCAGGGGCGTGCGGTGGTCGCGGAGCCAGCCGTCGCCGACCGGGCCGCCGCCGCCGTCGTCGTCGTCGTAGCCGCCCGTCCGATCGACCCGTGCGGCGCGGCCCGGCGTGACCGCCGCGGGCGGCGGCATCGGGTCGTACCGGGCGACCGCCGGGGCGCCGTCGCGGAGCGGCGGCCCGCTCTCGACGAAGACCTCGTCACGGGTGCCGAGGGCCGAGTCTCGCGTCGGCTGCAGCAGGTCGTCGCCCGGATCGCCCGCGGCGCCGCGCTCGTGCCGGCGCTCGAGCGACAGCTGCTCGTCGATCGCCGCGCGGGCCGCCTCCGCGAACTCGCCGGCCGTGCGGTAGCGGTCGTCCGGGTCCTTGGCGGTGGCCTTCGCGACGGCCTCGTCGAAGGCCGGGACCAGCGCGGGGCGCTTGGTGCTCGGCAGCGGTGGCGGATCCGCGACGTGCGCCCAGAGCTTGGCGACGTCGCTGTCCTTCGGGTATGCGACGTCGCCCGTCACCATCTCGTAGAGCACGCAGCCCAGGGAGTAGACGTCTGCGCGCCCGTCGATGTCGTGCCCCTGGATCTGCTCCGGCGCCACGTAGTCCGGGGTGCCGACCCAGGCCCCGGGACGCGTGAGATCGCCGCTGGACCCGAGCCGCTTCGTCAGGCCGAAATCGGTCAGGTAGACGTGCTCGCTCTCGCCCTTGCCGCTCACCAGGATGTTCGCCGGCTTGACGTCGCGGTGCACGAGGCCCCGCTCGTGTGCGGCGTCGAGCGCGTCAGCGACCTCGCAGAGGATCTTGCCGACCCGCGGCAGCGCCATCGGCGCGCCGTCGATCACGCCCCGGAGGTTCGTCCCGGGCACCAGGCGCATGGCGAGGTACAGCACGCCCTCGAACTCGCCGCCACGATGGATGGGGACGATGTTGGGGTGCTCGAGCGACGCCGCGACGCGCGCCTCGGACTTGAAGCGCGCCACGGCCGTCTCGTCCTGCGTGTACTCGGGCGCGATGATCTTCAGCGCCACCGGGCGATCGAGGTCGAGATCCTTCGCCCGGTAGACGACGCCCATGCCGCCACGGGCGATGAGCCCCTCGATTCGGTAGCCCGCGAAGATCGACCCGGGCTCGAGCCTGGGCAACTCTGCAGGACGGTCGCCGGCCTGCGCCACGACGCCTCACCTCCGGTGGCAACCCTCGCCCTCCGCGGCGGACCCCCCACGGGCGCCGAGCAGAGACTGCGCCGTTGCCGATTGGTAGAGCGATGCTAGTCCGGTTGACACCTCTGAAGCAAGTGCCCTGGTGCGGGCCTGCCGGCGGTCGGCCGGCGGTGTCCATCACCGAGCGGCACGACGCCACCGCGGCGGTCCGGTATCTGCCCATCGCACTTGCCGGCGGCACCGCGGCGGGAGGAGGATCGCCGCGTGGCCGATCCCTCCTTCGGCTCCCACGCCTCCACGCCGTCGGAGCTCGACGAGCGGATTGACGCCGATCGGCGCGGTGGGCCCTACCTGCTCTACCGCGACGGCGACCGCGTCCAGCGCATCCGCTCGCTCGACGGGCGCCGCGACCGGCTCACCGTCGGGCGCGATCCCGCCAGCGACGTGGCGCTCGTGTGGGACGCGGACGTCTCGCGGGCGCACGCCCAGCTCGAGCGCCTCGAGGTCGAGTGGGCGATCGTCGACGACAGCCTCTCGCGCAACGGCACCTTCGTGAACGGCGAGCGCGTGCGCGGGCGCCGCCGGCTGGGTCACGGAGACGTCATGCGCTGCGGTCACACGACGCTGCTGTTCCGCGAGCCGCGCCCCGCTCCCGAGCCCGGGGTCACCGGCCGCCGCGAGGCCGCACCGCCCGCGCCGCCCCGTACCGCCCGCGCCCCGCGGTCCGGCCGGCGCCCGCGCCGCCGCCCGCTGCTCGTGGGCGCGGGCGTCGTCGTCGCGGCGCTGCTGGCCGCCCAGGCGGCGCTTCCGGCGATCGCCGAGCACCGGGTCCACGCCGCCTTCGGGACGCACGCGAGCGGCGTCCACGTGGACGTTCGCGCCGTGCCGGCGGTCAAGCTCCTCTGGCACCGGGCCGACCGCGTCACGATCACCGTGGACCGGCTCTCGCCGCGCGCGTCGGGCGGGGGCACCGTCGGCGACATGCTCGCGGGCCTCGGCGTCGCGCGCCGGCTCGACCTGCGGGTCGGCACGCTGCGGGCGCACGGCCTCGCCCTGCACCGGGTGACGGTGCGCAAGGACGGCGACGCCGTCGTCGCCTCCACGGACGTGGACCTGCGGGCGCTCGACGGCGTCCTGCCGGCCGGCCTGCGCGTGCGCCCGGTGACCGCGGCCGACGATCGGGTTCGGCTTCACGGCGCCCTCGACGCCTTCGGACAGCGCCGGTCGGCGCGCGCGGACCTGCTCGCCGTCGGCGGCCGGATCGTCGTGCGCCCCGCGGGCCTTCCGCTCGCGTCGCTGCTCACGGTGGCGCTGTTCTCGGACCCGCGCATCTCGGTCGACCGCCTCGCCTCCCGTCCGAGCGCGGACGGCATGGTCCTCTCCGCGCGCGCGCACCTGCGCGACGGCTGAGGGGCGCCCGCGCGCGGGCAGGGCCGGAGGACCGAGCCGTCAGTGCCCGGCCTGGCGGCGCAGCAACGCCGCCATGCCCGCGAACGACGCGACCACGAAGGCGATCAGGATGAGGAGCACCGAGCGGGTGGCCGTGTCGAAGAACGCCGTCCCGAACTCGCTGACGCGGGCGTACGCCTTGTCGGCGGCGATGCGCGCATTGAGGTCGATGGCCGAGCCCATGCCGGCGTACGACCACTGCGCGACGACGAGCTTGGAGACATCGGCGAGCGGCTTGCTCATGGTCGCGACGGGGACGATCGACCCGCCGAAGAACAGCTGCGGGATCAGGACGAGCGGGATGAAGCTCGTCGCCTGGTCCTGGGTCCGCACGGCGGCGGACATGACGAGCCCGATCCCGACGGCGGCGAACGCCGTCAGCACGAGCATCCCGACGACGACGACGTACGTGTGGCGCGCCTCGTGCAGGGGCTGGAAGGCGAAGACGATGGCCGCCAGCAGCGCCGTCTGCACCGCGGCGAGGGCGAAGAGCACGGCCGCCTTGGAGAACAGGTAGGCCGTCATGCGCACGCCCACGGCGGACTCGCGGACGTAGACGCTCTTCTCCTTGATGATCTCGCGCGCGGCATCGATCGACCCGAGCCAGATGGCGGTCGTCACGACGAGGAAGAGCAGCTTCACGGGATCCGACGCCTGTGCGTGCGACGAGAACGCGCTGCCCTTGAAGAGCCCCACGATCGCGAGCCCCAGGAGCGGCACCTGCCCGATCAGGATGAGCATGTTGCGCCGGTCTCGCAGGAAGAGCTGCGCGTAGCGCCGTGTGAGGACCGCCGCCTGCGGGATCACCCGGCCGCGCCGCTTGCGCGTGCGCCGGCGCACGGCGGCCGGCGGCTCGGCCTCGCGGTCCGCCGCGACCGCCTGCTGGCGCTCCTCGGCGAGGAACCGCCGGCGCCACTCGGCGGCCGGCCGGCGCTCGAGCGCCTCGTAGATCTCGTCGTAGCTCTTCGCGCCGAAGAACGCTCGGGCGTCGTCGGGCGTGCCCTGGAAGCACAGGTCGCCGCCGCGGCCCATGACGATGAGCTTTCCGCACATGCCGAGGTTCTTCGTCGCGTGCGTGACGACGACCACGGCGCGCGAGTGGTCGGCCAGCTCGCGCAGGAGCGCCATCATCCGCGTCTCGAGGCCCGGGTCGAGCCCCGTGGTCGGCTCGTCGAGGAAGAGCAGGCTCGGACGCCCGAGCAGCTCGACGGCGAGGCCCACCCGCTTGCGCTGGCCGCCCGACAGCAGCTCGATCCGCGTCTCGGCGTGCTCGCCGAGCGCGAGCTCGTCGAGGACGCGTTCCACCGAGTCGGCGGTCTCGGCCTTGTTCGTGTCGTGCGGAAGACGCAGCTTGGCGGCGAAGTTGAGCGCCTCGCGGACGCTCAGCTTGCCGTGGACGATCTCGTCCTGGGGCAGATAGCCGATGTCGGTCAGGCGGCTCGCCAACGGCTCGCCGCTGACCGTGATCGTCCCTTCGGACGGCGACGTGACCCCGGCGAGCGCCTTGATGAGCGTCGACTTGCCCGACCCGCTCTCGCCGATGATCGCGACCAGCTGCCCGGGCTCGATCGTCAGCGACGTCGGCGCGAGGATGCGCTTGCCCTTCACGCGCATCACGACGCCCTCCGCGTCGAGCCGCAGGGCCCCGCGCTCCGCGCGCGCGACGAAGCCGCGGCCGTCGAACACGAGCCGGTAGGGCCCGATGCCGACCTCCGAGCCGGCGTGCAGCCGGGCGCGGCGGGCCAGCTCGCCGTCGACCCGCGTCCCGTTGCGCGAGCCGAGGTCGCGCAGCTCCGCGGCCTCCCCGTGGCGGACGACCTCGGCGTGGAAGCGCGAGACGTTCGGGTCGTCGAGCATGACGTCGTTCGAGCGGTCCCGGCCGATGGTCAGCCGGTCGGCCTGGAACGCGATGCGCTCGGTCCGCAGGACGGAGGGCGGCCCGGTCCCGTACTGGGTCTCCTGCCCGCC
>JAXDHC010000426.1:0-2773 GCA_034664705.1 Solirubrobacteraceae bacterium | reverse complement strand
GACCGCGAGGCCCGCGCCGTGGCCGCCGAGCTCGTCGCCTCGACGGACCTGAGGTCCTCCAGCCGCACATGAGCTATCTCCTCGCCTTCCTGGGCTTCGCCGCCCTGATCATCCTGCACGAGTTCGGTCACTTCGCCGCCGCGAAGGCGGTCGGCATGCGCGTCGAGCGCTTCGCGCTGTTCTTCCCGCCGCTGATCTTCCGCGTGCGCCGCGGCGAGACGGAGTACGCCATCGGCTCGGTCCCGCTGGGCGGCTACGTCCGCATCACCGGGATGACGCCGACCGAGGAGATCCCGCCCGAGGTCGCGCACCGCGCCTACCACCGCCAGCCGGTGTGGAAGCGCATCGTCGTCATCGCCGCCGGGCCGGCCATGAACTTCCTCATCGCGTTCCTGATCATCGCCGGGCTGATCCTCGCCGGCGGCGTCGTCACGAACGCGCTGGAGGTCAGCCAGGTCGACCCGCAGGGCGCGGCCGCGCAGCGCCTGCAGCCCGGCGACAGGATCCTCGCGATCGACGGCCGCCCCGGCTACGCGCCGGGGCTCGGCCAGCAGGAGATCGAGCGCCGTCAGAACGCGCTGCGCCGGGTCGTGGCGCGTCACACGTGCGCCGGTGCGCGCAAGGTCGACGGCTGCCGGGCGACGACGCCCGCCACGGTGGTCGTCCAGCGCGACGGCAGGCGGCTGACCCTGCGCGTCGCGCCGCGCTACGACGCCCAGAACGGGCAGATGCTGCTCGGCATCGGCTACGGCCACCGCGAGGACGTCGGGCCGTTCACCGCCGCCTCGCTGTCCGTGCAGGGCATGTGGCGGGTGACGAAGCTCACCGTGACGTCGATCGTCCGCATCTTCTACGACTCCAAGGCGCGCAGCGAGGTGTCCGGCGTCGTCGGCTCCTACGAGGCGACGCGGCAGTCGTTCGAGTTCGACACGACGCGCGCGCTCAACGTGCTCGCGATCATCTCGCTGTCGCTGGCCGTGGTGAACCTCTTCCCGTTCCTGCCGCTCGACGGCGGGCACATCTTCTGGGCGCTGGCCGAGAAGCTCCGCGGCCGCCCGATCCCGTTCTCGATCATGGAACGCGCGAGCGTGGTCGGCTTCATGCTCGTCGCGATCCTGTTCGCCATCGGCCTCACGAACGACATCGGGCGATTGACGGGCGAGGGCTTCAACGTCCGCTAGTGATCGCCGCGCGGGCGCGGCGGGTACCCGGGGCGCCATGGAAGCCTCGACGGCCGCGCTGGACGCGGCGGGCGCCGCGCCCGAGCCCGGCGCCCTCAAGCGCGCGATCTCGCGCAACATGCTGCTGCTGTTCGTCGTCGGGGACGTCCTCGGCGCCGGCATCTACGCGCTCGTCGGGACGATCGGCGGCCGCGTCGGCGGCGCCATCTGGGCGTCGTTCATCGTCGCGATCCTCCTCGCGTTCTTCACGGCCGCCGCCTACGCCGAGCTCGTGACGAAGTACCCGCGGGCGGCGGGCGCGGCGCTGTACGTCAACAAGGCCTTCGGCGTCCCGTTTGTGACCTTCATGGTCGCGTTCGCGGTGATGTGCTCGGGGCTGGCGTCGGCGAGCACGCTGGCGCGGGCCTTCGGCGGCGACTACCTCGCCGAGTTCGTCAGCCTGCCGACGGTCCTCGTCGCGTTCGCGTTCCTGCTCCTCGTCGCGGCGATCAACACCCGGGGCATCGGCGAGAGCGTGAAGATCAACGTCGGCCTGACGCTGATCGAGCTCACCGGCCTCGTGCTCGTGGTCGTCATCGGCGCCGCCGCCGTGCTCGACGGGGTGGGCGACCCCGGCCGCGCGCTCGAGATCAAGGACGGGGAGGCGCTGCTTCCAGCCGTCATGGCCGGCGCCGGCCTGGCCTTCTACGCGCTGATCGGCTTCGAGGACTCGGTCAACGTCGCCGAGGAGGCGCGCGACCCGCAGCGCGACTACCCGCGCGCGCTGTTCGGGGGCCTGGTCATCGCCGGCGCGATCTACCTGGCGGTCAGCGTGGTGGCGAGCATGGCCGTGCCGACCGAGCGCCTGGCCGGCTCGGACGGCCCGCTGCTCGAGGTCGTGCAGCTCGGCCCGCTGGCGCTGAGCACGAAGGTCTTCGCCCTCATCGCGCTGTTCGCCGTGGCCAACGGCGCGCTCATCAACATGATCATGGCCTCGCGGCTGCTCTACGGGATGTCGTCGCAGGGCATCGTGCCCGCCGTGTTCTCGAAGGTCCTGCCCGGCCGGCGCACGCCGTGGGTGGCGATCGCGTTCACGACGACGCTGGCGATGGTGCTCGTGTCAACCGGGGACCTGAGCACGCTGGCCGACATGACGGTGCTGCTGCTCCTGACGGTCTTCGTCCTGGTGAACGTGAGCGTGCTGGTACTGCGCGGCGACGACGTCGAGCACGACCACTACCGCGCGCCCACCGTCCTGCCGGTCGTCGGGGCGGCGATCTCGGTCGCCGTGATGTTCACCAAGGACGGCGACGTGTTCCTGCGCGCCGGGCTGCTGCTGCTGGTCGGCGTGGCGTTCTGGGCGGTGAACGTCGTTGCCCTGCGCGGACAGCGGGGCTTCACCACCGAGGAGGTGCCGGTGGTGCGGGCGCCGGACGACCGGGACTAGGAGCGGGCGTCGCCCGGCACCGGGCGCACGCTGACCCAGCTCTTCGTCAGCGGCCCGATGCGCTCGGGCAGCGGCGGGCCGAACAGGCGCTCCATCTCGCCCCGGCCGAGGAGCTGGATCTCCTCCCAGCGGCCCATCGCGCCGAGCTGCCAGTAGCGGCGGCGCA
>JAXDHC010000425.1:0-9528 GCA_034664705.1 Solirubrobacteraceae bacterium | reverse complement strand
CCCGAGGCCGACGCGCAGGTCGCCGGGCTCCTTGCCGGAGAGCTCGGCGAGCACCCGCACGAACGCGCGGCCGAGCTGCGCTGCGGTCTCCTCGTCGATGTCGTCGCCGTAGAGGCCGCGGACGTCGTAGGCCTTGAAGATCTTCTCGGACACGGGCATGCCCGGATCGTATGGCGAACGCGCGGGCGGCGTGAGGCGGCGCGTTCGGCGAGGCCCGGGTCGTGGCATACCATCAGTCACATGGCCGGACACTCCAAATGGGCGGGGATCAAGCACAAGAAGGCGATCGTCGACGCACGGCGCGGGAAGCTCTTCACGAAGCTCGCGCGCGCGATCACGGTCGCGGCCAAGGAGGGCGGGGGCGACCCCGAGGGCAATCCCGCGCTCGGGCTCGCCGTGCAGAAGGCGAAGGACGCCTCGATGCCGAAGGACAACATCGAGCGCGCGATCGCGAAGGGCACCGGCGAGGGCGCCGATGCCGACGCGCTCGAGACGGTGCTCTACGAGGGCTACGGGCCGGGCGGCGTCGCGCTGCTCGTCGAGGCCCTCACGGACAACCGCAACCGCACCGGCTCCGACGTGCGCCACACGTTCTCCAAGCACGGGGGCAACCTCGGCGAGCCCGGCTCGGTCGCCTACCTCTTCGACAAGCGCGGCCTGCTCGTGGTCGACGCCAACCGCTACGGCGAGGACGACCTGCTCCCGGCGATCGAGGCGGGCGCGCTCGACGTCGCCGTCGACGACGACGTCTTCGAGATCCTCACCGAGCCGGGCGACCTGACCGCCGTGCGCACCGCGCTGGCGGAGGCGGGCGTGGAGATCGAGAGCTACGAGGTCGCGCAGCACCCGAAGACGCGCGTGCCGGTCGACGAAGAGGTGGCGACGAAGCTGATGCGGCTCATCGATGCCCTCGAGGACAACGACGACGTCGGCGAGGTCCATGGGAACTTCGACGTCGACGCGGCGGTCCTCGAACGCGTCGCGGGCTGACATGACGACGGCGCGGCGGGCGCGCTAGCCTCCGCCGCGGCATGGGGGCAGGGGTCCAGCCGGACGTGCCGGTCCACGGGCTGCTCGCGGTTCGTCCGTACCGCCTGCTCTTCGCGGGCCAGGCGCTGTCGGTCGTCGGCGACCGCATCACGCCCGTCGCGATCGCCTTCGCGGTCCTCGGCCTCGGCGACGCGACCGACCTCGGGCTCGTCCTCGCGGCCGGCGGCATCCCGTACGCGCTGTTCGCCATCGTCGGCGGGGTGATCTCCGACCGCGTCGGCCGGCGCGAGGTCATGATCGCCTCCGACGTGGTGCGGGCGCTGTCGCAGGCGCTGACCGCCGCCCTCCTGCTGACCGGCACCGCCGAGGTCTGGATGCTCACGGTCCTCGCCGCGGTCTACGGCACGTCCGGCGCGGTCTTCATGCCCGCGCTCATGGGCCTGATCCCGCAGACCGTGCCCCCGGCGCGGCTCCAGCAGGCCAACGCGATGCTCGGCTTCACGCGCAGCGTGGCGACGGTCGCCGGCCCCGCGCTCGCCGGCGTGATGATCGCCATCGCCGGCTCGGGTGAGGCGATCGCGCTGGACGCCGTGACCTTCGCGATCAGCGCCGGGTGCCTGCTCGCGCTGCGCACCGACCCCGCCGCGCCGGAGGCGGCGGCGGACCCGGACCCGTTCGTCGCGCGCCTGCGCGCGGGATGGCGCGAGGTGCGCGCCCGCCCGTGGCTGGCCTACGGCCTCGCCGCGATGGGCTCCTACCACGTGTTCGTCCTGCCGAGCGTCTACGTCCTCGGGCCGGTGCTGGCGGCGCGCGAGCTGTCGGGCGCCTCGAGCTGGGCGGCGATCGTCGCGTGCTTCGGGGTCGGCGCGATCGTCGGCAACCTGCTCGCCATGCGCCTGCGGCTGCGCCGACCGGTGCTCGTGGCCGCGGTGGCCCTCGTCGTCGCGTCCACGCAGGCGGCCATCATCGGCAGCGGGGTCGGCACCGCGGGGATCGCGGCGCTCGAGCTCCTGGCCGGGATCGCCGTCTCGCTCTTCTTCACCCTGTGGGACACGACCCTGCAGGAGCAGGTGCCGCCGGAGTCCGTCTCGCGGGTGAGCTCGTACGACTTCACGGTGTCGCTCGGGCTGATGCCGATCGGGATGGCGGTCTCCGGGCCGATCGCCGCCGCCGTGGGCCTGCACGCGACGCTCGTGGGGATGAGCGCGCTGGGGATGCTCGTGGCGCTGCTGTGGCTCGCCGTCCCCGCCGTCCGCCGGCTGGATCGCGACGAGCCCGGCCCGGCGGTCACGCCGGTCCCCGCCGACCTGCCGGCCGAGCGCGCCGTCGGCGACCCGGCCGCGCCCGAGCGCGACCCGGACGGTCCGCGCTTCGAGCGCGACCGCAATCCCACGGTCTAGCCCCGGCGGCGCCCGGCCTGGGCAACGGTCGCGCGTCGCGCTCGCGCGCGAGCTAGCCTTGCGCCACGCCCACCATCGGAGCCCACGCCATGGCGACCAACCGCCGCCGCATGCCCGCCGCCCAGCGGCGCGAGGTCATCCTCGACGCCGCCGAGGCCACGTTTGCGGCGTTCGGCTACTACCGCGCCTCGCTCGACGAGATCGCCCAGGCGGCCGGCGTCTCCAAGGCGCTGATCTACGAGCACTTCCAGTCCAAGCGCGAGCTTCACGCGTCGCTCCTGCAGGACCACGTCGCCGACATCTTCGAGCGCCTCAAGGCCGCGGTCGAGCGCGGCGAGCGCGGGGAGGACCGCCTGCGCAGCGGCATCGACGCGGTCCTCGGCTTCGTCGAGGAGCACCGCGGCGCGTGGCGGGCGCTGTTCCGCGACGCCGCGGACCCCGAGATCGCCGAGCTCATGACCGGCGTGCAGGCGCACGCCACGCGCGTCATCGCCGAGCTCATCGCCGCCGACCCGGAGGTCGCCCCGGACGCCGCGCTGGATCCCGGCCAGCGCGCGCTGCGCATCGAGATGCACGCGACGCTGCTCTCGGGGGCGGTGCAGTCGCTGGCGAACTGGTGGCACGACCACCAGGACGTGCCGCGCGAGGCGCTCGTCGACCGCGCCATGGAGTTCTGCTGGCACGGCGTCGAGCGGCTCCCCGAGCGCACGCCGCCGGTCAGCGCCACGCGCTGAGGCGGCCCGCGCGCCCGCGCCGGTCAGGGGCCGGCGGCGACGACCGCGTCGTCCGCGGACAGGTGGTCGAGCAGCGCGGTCACCACGCGCGGGTCGAACTGGGTGCCGGCGCCGTGGGCGAGCTCGGCGACGGCGTGGTCGTGGCCGAGCGCGCGGCGGTAGGGGCGGTCAGACGTCATCGCGTGGTAGGCGTCGCAGGCGAGGATCACGCGGCTGCCGATGGGGATCGCCTCGCCGGCGAGGCCGTCGGGATAGCCGCCGCCGTCGAAGCGCTCGTGCTCGTGACGGACGATCCGGGCGACGACGCCCATGCCGGGGATGCGGCGCAGGATCCGCTCGCCGATGACGGGGTGCTCGCGCATGAGGGCCCAGTCGTCCTCGTCGAGCGCGGAGCGCTTGTGCAGGACGCGGTCGGGGATGGCGACCTTGCCGACGTCGTGGACGAGCGCGGCGGCGGCGACGCGCTCGACCTCGGCCTCGTCGAGGCCGACGCCGTGGGCGACGTGGCGGACGAGGCCGACGACGTCGGCGGAGTGCTCGCCGGTGTAGCGGTCGCGCTCGAGCAGCGCGGTGGAGAGGGCCTCGATGACGTCGGCGTGGCGCGGGACCGGCCCGCCGGGCGCGTCGTCGTCCGGCGCCGCCGCGGCGCGGGCGCCGCCCTCGGCGCGGGCGAGGTCCAGGCCGCGGGCCGCCTCGGCCAGCGCGGCGTCGATGCCGACGCCCGGCGCGCACGCCGCGAACCCGGCCGACACCGTGACGCGTCCGGCGTGCGGGATGCGCGTCTGGGCGAGCGCCTCGATCAGGCGGTCGCAGCACGCCTGCGCGCCGCCGGCCCGCGTGCCCGGCATGAGGATGGCGATCTCGTCGGCGCCGGTGCGCCCGAGCACGTCCACCCCGCGGACGATGCGGCGCAGACGGCCGGCGACCGCGCCGAGCGCCGCGTCGCCGGCGCGGCGGCCGCGGCGGGCGTTCAGCGCGCGGAAGCCGTCGATGTCGACGAGCGCGACGGACGCGGCGCGCGGGCCGGTTGCCGCCCGGTCGAGCTCGCGCTCGGCGGCCTCGCGGAAGGCGTCGTGCGTGAGGACCCGCGTGCGAGGGTCGAGGCGCGAGCGGTCGCGCAGCTCGGCCTCCAGGTCGGCGACGCGGGACCGGGCGGTGGCCAGGGCCCGGCGAAGCTCGTGCTTGTCCCCCCGACGGAGCACGCTTGGCGCATCGGCCCGATGGAGGTTGGTGTTGAGCGTCTGGACGGACGTACTACTCAGTCCAGGGTCGTCCGGGAAGGCATCCGACCCGACGCGGAGAATGCCTGCCGGATGGTGGTCCTCGGCATCGATCCCGGCCTGGCGAACACCGGTTACGGCGTCGTCGTGCGCCGGTCCGGGCGGCTCGCCGCGCTCGACGGCGGCGTGATCGAGACCCGCGCGGGCGTGGCGCCCGAGCGGCGCCTGGCCGTCCTGTACCAGCGGGTGACGGACCTGCTCATCGAGCACGAGCCCGACGCGGTCGCCCTCGAAGCTCTGTATTTCGGTCAGAACGTTGGCACAGCTTTTGCCGTCGGACAGGCGCGCGGGGCGGTCCTCGTCGCCGCCGGCGAGCGCGGCGTGGCCTGCACCGACTACACGCCCCAGCAGGTCAAGAGCGCGGTCTGCGGCAGCGGCCGCGCCGACAAGGACCAGGTCCAGCGGATGGTGCAGGCGCTCCTGCGCCTGCCCGAGCCGCCGCACCCCGATCACGCGGCCGACGCGCTCGCCGTCGCGATCTGCCATGCCAACCACGCGCCCCTGACGCGCGCGGTCGACGGCGCCGACCTCAACGGCCCGGGCGCCGGCACGCTGCGCGCGCGGCTGCGCGAGGCCGCGCGGTGATCGCCCTCGTCGCGGGCGAGGTGGCGGTGCGGCGGCCGGATCACGTGGTCGTCGAGACCGCGGGCGGCGTCGGGTATCGCCTTGCGGTGTCCGCCGAGACGCTGCGCCACGTGCCCGCCGTCGGTCGCGCCGTCTCGCTGCACTCGCACCTCGTCGTCCGCGACGACGCGCTGGCGCTCTACGGCTTCGCGACCGAGGAAGAGCGCGACCTGTTCCTCCTGCTGATCGGCGTGCAGTCGGTCGGGCCGAAGGTCGCGCTCGCGGTGCTCGGCGGCGGCACGCCGCGCGACCTCGTCATGGCGCTGGCGGCCGGCGACGCGGCACGCCTGCAGGCGGTGCCCGGCATCGGCAAGCGCACGGCCGAGCGGATCGTCGTCGAGCTGCGCGAGAAGGTCGGCGTCGCCGAGCCGGCCGACGCCCCGATCACCGTCAGCCGCGGCGACGATCCGCGGCGCACCGCGCGCGAGGGCCTGCTCGAGCTCGGCTTCGCGCCGGCCGAGGCCCAGGCGCTCCTGGAGACTGCCGACGGCAGCACCGCCGAGGAGCTCCTGGCGAGCGCGCTGCGGGCGGCCCGCGGATGAGCGACGGACGCATCCGCACGCCGGACGAGCCGCGGATCCAGACGCCGGGGGCGCTCGCGGGCGACGACGACCTCGACCGCTCGCTGCGGCCGCGCACGCTGGACGAGTTCGTCGGCCAGGACGGGATGCGCGCGCAGCTCGCGGTGTCGGTCGAGGCCACCGCGGCGCGCGGCGAGGCGCTCGACCACGTCCTGCTCTCCGGGCCGCCGGGCCTGGGCAAGACGTCGCTGGCGCAGATCCTCGCCGAGGAGCTCGGCGTGGGCTTCGTGCAGACCGCCGGGCCGGCGCTGGAGCGCAAGGGCGACATCGCCGCGCTGCTCACCGCGCTCGAGCCGCGCAGCGTCTTCTTCGTCGACGAGATCCACCGCCTCAACCGCGCGCTCGAGGAGACGTTCTATCCCGCGATGGAGGACCGCGCGCTGCCCATCACGATCGGCATGGGGGCGGGCGCGAAGGTCGTGACGCTGGACCTGCCGCCGTTCACGCTCATCGGCGCGACGACGCGGGCGGGCCTGCTCAGCACGCCGCTGCGCGACCGCTTCGGGATCCAGCACCGGCTCGAGGCCTACGGCGTCGAGGACCTGGCGCGGATCGTGCGCCGCTCGGCCGGGATCCTCGGGATCGCGCTCGACGACGGGGGCGCATGGGCGATCGCCGCCCGCAGCCGCGGCACGCCGCGCGTCGCCAACCGGCTGCTCAAGCGGGTGCGCGACTGGGCCGAGGTCCGCGGGACCGGGATCGTCGACCAGCCGGCGGCCGATGCGGCGCTCACGCTCCTGGAGGTCGACGAGCTCGGGCTGGACCGCCTCGACCGCGAGATCCTGGCGGCGGTCTGCCGCAAGTTCGGCGGCGGCCCCGTGGGGTTGTCGACCCTGGCGATCACCGTCGGCGAGGAGGCCGACACGATCGAGGACGTCTACGAGCCCTACCTCATGCAGTGCGGGCTGCTCCAGCGCACCCCGCGCGGGCGCGCCGCGACCGCGCGCGCGTACGAGCATCTGGGGCTCGAGCCGCCGGGCGACGGACCGGCGCTCTTCTGAGGTCGAGTGGTGAACCGTGGCGAGGTCCCGCACGCAGGGTGCACGGCCTCGCCGCCGGCGTGTCGGGCATCCGCAGAGTCGCGCGGAGGTGACCCCGGCGCGACCGATCACCGCGTACCCTGTGGAGAGCGCATGGCCCATCTGTTCATCTGCCCCAACTGCGGCACCCGCTCGACCGAGTCCGAACGCACGGCGGGGTTCACCCGCCAGGCCAAGGCCTGTCGCAAGTGCGGGTTCCCGTTCCTGTTCGAGCTCCTGGACGACTACTACCCGGCCCCGAACGCGGCGTTCTTCGTCTGTGACAACGAGGGGCGCGTCATCCGATGCGGGCGCGGCTCGTTCGAGCTGACCGGCCTGCACGACGAACGCGTCATCGGCCGTCCCGTCCGCGAGGTGCTCGGACTGCGCTGGTCCAACGGCGAGGATCCCGTCGCGACCGTGCTCGAGTGGGGGGTGCGCGCCCTGAACAAGCCCGTGGAGGTCAACGCGGAGGGCGACCTTCCCGCACGCGCCACCGCCGACATCTTCCCCGCCTACGACGACGACGGCGGGCTGCTCATCGTGCTGACCCCCGCCACCTAGCCTGCCGATCCCCCTGTTATGACCGACCGACGGCGCAACCTCTTCATCCTGCTGCTGATCGCGGGGCTGCTCGCCGCGTCGCTCGTCGTCATCGCGACGAAGCAGACCCGCCTGGGGCTCGACCTCAAGGGCGGCGTCTCGCTCATCTACCAGGCCAAGCCGACGAAGCAGTCGCAGGTCACGGGCGACGCGATCGAGCGCACGCTCGACATCATGCGCGAGCGCGTCGACCAGCTGGGCGTCGCCGAGCCCGAGATCCAGCGCTCGGGCCCGGACCAGATCGACGTCTCGCTGCCCGACGTGCAGAACGCCGACGAGGCGGCCCAGCAGGTCGGCACGACGGCCCAGATGTACTTCTACGACTGGGAGCCGAACGTCCTCGGGGCGAACTGCAAGCCGGCGCCCCAGGACCCGAACGTCACCGGCGGCGCCGCCGCGGGCGGCGGCACGGGCGCGGTGAGCTACTTCGACGCGGTGCAGCGGGCGAGCAAGTGCCCGGAGCGCAACATCCCCAACGCGACGACGAACGGGCTCTTCTACCTCGTCGACACGAAGGCCAAGCGGGTGCTCGCCGGCCCGGCGGAGACGCGCAAGGACCTCGATCAGGAGGTCCAGAACAAGCGGATCAAGACCGCCGCCACCCAGCAAGTGCTGGAGGTCAAGCAGGGCAACATCGTCGTGCGCGCGGAGGGGCCCGACGAGAAGACCAAGAGCAACCGCTACTACGTGATGCTCGACCGTCCGGCGCTGAGCGGCACGGACATCAAGAACCCCGAGCAGCAGTTCGACCAGGGCACCGGCGGCAGCGGGCAGCCGATCGTCACCTTCGACTTCACCGATCGCGGCCGGCGCATCTGGCAGCAGACGACGCGCGGCATCGCCCAGCGCGGCCAGGACAACTTCATCCCCGGCCAGGATCCGCAGAGCGCCTACCAGCACTTCGCGATCGTGCTGGACAACGAGCTCATCTCGACGCCGTTCATCGACTTCCAGCAGAACCCCGACGGCATCGACGGACGCAACGGGTCGCAGATCCAGGGCGGCTTCACGATCGACTCCGCCCAGCGGCTGTCGAACCTCCTCAAGACGGGCGCGCTGCCGATCAAGCTCGACCTCATCTCGGCCTCGCAGGTCTCGGCGACGCTCGGGCGTCAGGCGCTCAACCAGGGCCTCGTGGCCGGCATCGCGGGCCTCACGATCGTCGCCCTCTTCATGCTGACCTTCTACCGCGTGCTGGGCATCATCGCCGTCGGCGCCCTCGCGGTCTACGCGATCTACCTGTACGCGCTGATCAAGGTCATCCCGATCGTCCTGACGCTGCCGGGGATCGCGGGCCTGATCCTGACGATCGGCGTGGCGGCCGACGCGAACATCGTCATCTTCGAGCGCGTCAAGGAGGAGATCCGGGCGGGCAGATCCGTGGCGGCCGGCATCGCCGCGGGCTACCGCAAGGGCCTGTCGGCGATCATCGACGCGAACGTCGTGACGTTCATGGTCGCCTTCATCCTGTTCGTCCTGGCGACGGCGGGGGTGAAGGGCTTCGCGTTCGTGCTCGGCATCGGCACGATCGTCTCGTTCCTCACGGCGGTCCTGCTGACCCAGGCCGTGCTCGGCGCGATGAGCCGGACGCGGATGATCATGCACCCGACGGCGCTCGGCGCCAGCCCGCGGTCGCACCACTGGTGGCAGAGCTTCGACTTCATGGGCGCCTCGAAGTGGTTCTTCTCGGCCTCCGGCGTGATCCTGCTCATCGGCGCGCTCGCGATCGGCCAGAAGGGCCTGAACTTCGGCATCGACTTCGAGTCCGGAACGCGGATCAAGACCGAGCTGGTGCGCCCCGCCGACGAGCAGGGCGTGCGGTCGGTGCTCGCGGGCACCGGGCTCGCCAACCCCGAGATCCAGCGCCTCAGCGGGCAGGAGGTGCGCGGCAACAACGGCTTCCAGATCTCCACGGAGACGCTCACCGAGCAGCAGCGCGCCCGCGTCCAGCAGCAGCTCGACCGCCGCTACGGCGTGCGCACGTTCAACTTCGACACGATCGGGCCCGTCTTCGGGCAGACGGTGGCCCGCAGCGCGCTGATCGCCATCATCGCGTCGCTCATCGTGATCACGGCGTACATCGCCCTGCGGTTCGAGTGGAAGTACGCCGTCCCGGTGCTCATCGCGTTGATGCACGACGTCCTGATCACGAGCGGTGTCTACGCGCTCCTCGGCCGGGAGGTGACGACGTCGACGGTCGCGGCGCTGCTGACCCTCTTGGGCTACTCGCTCTACGACACGATCATCGTGTTCGACCGCATCCGCGAGAACGTGCCGCGCATGCCGCGCGCCGCGTT
>JAXDHC010000424.1:0-9768 GCA_034664705.1 Solirubrobacteraceae bacterium | reverse complement strand
TGGCGCGCGCGCCTGGAGCCCGGCGAGCGCGTCCTCGTGCTCGGCGCGACGGGCGCCGTCGGGGAGGTCGCCGTGCAGGCCGCCCGGCTGCTCGGGGCCGGCCGCGTGGTGGCCGCCGGCCGGCGCGCCGACCGGCTGCGCCGGACCGGGGAGCTCGGCGCCGACGCCACCGTCGACGTCAGCGACCTCGAGGCGCACCCGGCGGCGCTGCGGGAGGCCTCGGGCGGCGGCTTCGACGTCATCGTCGACCCGGTGTGGGGCGCCCCGGCGCTCGCGGCGCTGCAGGCGGCGGCGCACGGCGCCCGCTTCGTCCAGATCGGCCAGGCGGCCGGCGTGGAGGTCCCGCTTCCGGCGCCGCTCGTCCGCGGGCGCTTCGTGTCGATCCTCGGGCACGCGAACTTCCACGCGCCCGTCGACGTGCGCGCGCGGGCGTACGGCGAGCTGGCCGGCCACGCGGCCGCCGGTGACCTCGTGGTCGACCTCGAGCGCGTCCCGCTGCGCGACATCGAGGCAGCGTGGAAGCGCCAGGCCGCCGGCCCGGAGCGCAAGCTCGTCATCGTGCCCTGACGGGCGGCCGGCGCCGCCCGCGCAACGGCCCGCCCACATCTCCCGGGACGGCTGGCTACCCTGTCTGCGACGCAACTTCCGGGATCCGGCCGGTGTTCCATGCGGTGGGTCCCCCTTTTCGCGCGTGGAAGCCTCCTCAGCACTCACCCATCTCGGCGCCGAGGGCGTCCGTGGTCCGACGCCGCTCCTGCGGCTCCAGTCCGACGAGCGCCTCGTCGCGCTGACGCGACGCGGGAACCAAGCCGCCTACGAGGCGCTGGTCGGCCGCTACCAGTCGCGCCTGCTGGCGTTCTGCCGCCACATGCTGAGCTCGCGCGAGGACGCCGAGGACGTCCTGCAGGAGGTCTTCGCCGCCGCCTTCAACGCGATGATCGCCGACGAGCGGCCGCTGAACGTGCGCCCGTGGCTGTACCGCATCGCGCGCAACCGCTCGCTCAACCACCTCCGCCGCACGCAGGCCATCGGCGTGGACTCGATGGACGTCCACCTCTCCGAGCACGGCGTGACGACGGCGGACAAGGTGCACAAGCGCGAGGAGTTCCGCCAGCTCATGGAGGACGTGCAGGGGCTGCCGGAGACACAGCGCACGGCCCTCCTGCTGCGCGAGATCGACGCGCTCTCCTACGAGCAGATCGCCGAGGCGATGGAGACGACCGTCCCGTCGATCAAGTCGCTGCTCGTGCGCGCGCGGGTGTCGCTGGCCGAGGCCGCGGAGGCTCGCCTGCTGACGTGCGCGGAGGTGCGCGACGAGCTCGGCGAGGTCGCCGAGGGCCTGAAGCGCACGACCGCCCCGGTGCGCCGCCACCTGCGCGCCTGCGACCGCTGCGGCGCGTTCCGCAAGCAGCTGCGCAACACGAACAAGGCCCTCGCCTTCGTGATGCCCGTCGGCCCACTGCTCCTGCTCAAGAAGCTCCTGCTCGCCAACCTCGGCACGACCGCGAGCGCCGGCGGCACCGCCGCCGCGGCGGCGGGCGTGGCCGGCGCGGGCGCCGGCGGGGCCGTGTCGGCCAGCATGAGCGTCGTCGCGTCCAAGGCGGCCGCCACGCTCGCCGCCGCGGCGATCGTCACGACGAGCGCCGTCGAGATCGAGCAGGTCCGCCACGACCGCCAGCCGACGCGGGCGGTCGTGACGGCGCCGCCGGCGCGGACGCCGGCGGCGCCCGTTGTCGTCGCCTCCCAGCCGCAGCCCGCGGTCGCGCCCGCGCCGCCGGCGCCCGTGAAGGCCTCGGCGACGACGCAGGGCGCGAAGCCCACCGCCGGCACCGCGGCCGACACGAAGGGGCGCCAGGCCCGCGAGGCGGCGCGCGCGAAGGCCGCCGCCGGCGCCAAGGCCGCCGCCGACGCGCGCAAGGGCGCCGTCGTCGCGCCGACCGAGCCCAGCGCCGTCACCGGTGGCGCCGCCGCCGCACCCGCGACCTCCACCACCCAGCCGGCCGCCGCCGCGACGCCCGCGGGCACGCCGGCTCCGACCCCCGCGCAGACCGGCGGCGTCGCCGCGCCCGTCGAGCCCGCGGCCACGACGCCGGCGCCGGCCCCCACCACGACGCCGCCCGCGCAGACGACGCCCCCGCCACCCCCGGCCGCGACGTCCACCGCGCCGGCGCCGGCGACCACGCAGCCGCAGTCGCCGTCGGGCACGACCGCCACGTCGGGCGGCGCGGCCGCGCCCGCCCCCGCCGGCTGATCGCGCCGCCGCCGGCGACCGTCCGGCGCCGCGTCAGCCGACGCGGTCGCCCAGCGCCGCGCCGGGCTCCGGGCTGAGCAGCAGCACGCCGTCCTCGCTGTAGGTCCCGAGGACGAGCACCTCGGAGCGCACCGGGCCGATCTGGCGCGGCGGGAAGTTCACGACGCCGAGGACGAGGCGGCCCTCGAGCTCGTCGCGCTCGTAGTTGCGGACCTGGGCCGACGAGCGCTTGACGCCGATCTCCGGGCCGAAGTCGACGCGGAGCTTCCACGCCGGCCGGCGTGCCTCGGGGAAGTCCTCGACCGCGACGATCCGCCCGACGCGGATGTCGATGGCCGCGAACTGATCGAAGGTGACCTCGCCGTTCTCGCTCACGGGCGCTCCGTTCCGAACCGGAACGACCGGGTGGCCGTCTTCAGCGCTCCGGTGGCGCCGACCGACGGCAGCGACGGCACCGCGTCCGAGCGGGCCGCGAGCATCATGATGTCCGCGCCCTCGCGCGGCGGGGTCTCGCTGTTGGGCATGAGCAGCACGCGGCGCCCGTAGGTCGTGCGCCCGCCGATCCGGGCCTGGAAGACGATCTCGTAGCCCGGCTGACGGTTGTAGCTGACCCGCCCGTCGCCGCGCCACACGAACCCGGGGAGGGTCGCGCGCATCCGCTCGATGAGCCGGGGCGACATGCCCATCAGCACGGCGGTGACGTCGCCGCGGTAGGGCCCCACGCGCAGCGGCGTCGCCGCGAAGGACTGCGACGCGGCGGCCGAGGGGCTCTCGAGGCGCAGCGTCTCGCGCCCCCGCGTCGCGACCGGCCGCAGCGGTGGGTCGACGAGCAGGTTGAAGGCGACGGGCTCGCGCACGACGAGCGACCGGCGCCCCTCGGTGCCGCCGCGACCCAGCAGCGCGACGGCGAGGACCACGACCGCCGCGGCGCCGACGAGCGCCAGGGCGATGCGCGCGGGGCGCGGCAACGCCGCGACGCGCGGCCCGACGAGCTCGGGCAGCGTCGGGCCGAACTCCGGGCGCACGACGGACATCGCGTGCAGTGTAGGGCCGCCCCTGGCGGACGCGCGATCCCCCGGGCGCGGGTGGGCGGGCCCCCTCCGGGCGACCGCTCGCCTACCCGCCGATCGAGAACATCGCCTCGAGGTCGTGGCGCGAGAAGACCTCGAAGGCGACCATCGTCTGGGTGCGGCTGACGCCCGGCAGCTTCACGAGCTGGCCGGTGACGACCTCGGCGAGCATCTCGTGGCGGGGCACGCGGACCACCGCGACGAAGTCCCACTCGCCGGTGACCGAGTAGGCCTCGGCCACGCCGTCGAGGTCGGCGAGGGTGCCGCCGAGCGTCTGCAGCGCGTCGCGCTCGGCTTCGATGAGGACGATCGCGGTGGTCACGTCACGTGCTGTGGGTCTCGCCGGGATCCAGCACGACGACCTCGCCCGCGCCGGCGCTCGCGACGTCGGCCTTGAACGCCTGGGCGTCCGTCTCGATCGGCGGGAACGTGTCGTAGTGGCACGGGATGATCTGCCGGGCGCCGACGAACTCGGCGGCGGTGACGGCGTCGTGGCGGTCCATCGTGTAGTGCCCGCCGATGCACATGAGCGCGACGTCGATATCGCCGCGGCGGCGGACGAGCTGAAGGTCGCTGAACAGCGCCGTGTCGCCGAGGTGGTAGATGCGCTGCCCGCCGAGCTCGACCACGAGACCCGCCGGCGTGTTGATCGTGCCCTTCGGCGTCGTCGACGTGTGCCACGCCGGGACCAGCTTCGCCGAGCCCCAGTCGAACTGCACCGTGCCGCCGAGGTTGGGGTCGCGGACGTCGTGGTCGCCGCCGAGGTCCTCGGCGATCTCGCCCGCGAGCTCGACGATGGCGAGGACGGGCGCCCCCGTGCGCTTGGCGATGTCCACCGTGTCGCCGATGTGGTCGCCGTGACCGTGCGTGAGCAGGATCGCGTCGGCGTCGACCTCGTCCGCGCTCGCCGCGGCCTTCGGGTTGCCCGTCAGGAACGGGTCGATCAGGACGGTCGTGCCCTCGTGCTCGAGGGCGAAGGCGGCGTGGCCGAGGTAACGGATGTTCATGGGCGTGGATCCTCTCCTTGCTCGGAAGGGCTGGTCATCAGCTCGTGGGCGAGCTCCAGGCCGACGGCGACGCCGACCAGCATCCCGAGCCGCGTCTCCTCGGCGACCAGCGTGCGCACGGCCAGCAGCCGCTCGTCCGGGTCGTCCTGGCTCGCGGCCTGGGCCACCTGGGACTCGTGCGCCTCGCCGAACCACCCGCCCTCGGCGAGCGCCTCGGCGAGGAGGCGCTGCAGGCCGGGAGCGGCGTGGGTGACGATCTCCTGGGCGTGCTCGAAGCGCGTAGCGTCGCTCAGCGCCTGGACGGCCGCGTCGACCTGCTCGGCGGTGTACCTGCGGCTGGCCACGGCGAGCACCTTAGTGCAGCACAGCGGCCGAGTCGTCCCCGGCGCGGGCGCGCGAACCGGAGCGGTCCACGCGCCCGCCGGGCGGAACGGCGGGGTCAGCCGCCGAGGATCTCGACGGCGATGTCGGAGACCGCGGTGGGGGTGCGCCCGACGCGCACGCCCTTGGCCTCCAGGGCCTCCGCCTTGGCCTGCGCCGTGCCCGACGTGCCCGAGACGATGGCGCCGGCGTGGCCCATGGTCTTGCCGGGCGGCGCGGTGAAGCCGGCGATGTAGCCGACGACCGGCTTGCTGACGTGCTCGGCGATGTACTCGGCGGCCTCCTCCTCGGCCGACCCCCCGATCTCGCCGCTCATGACGATGAGCTCCGTCTCGGGGTCCTGCTCGAACAGCGCGATGATGTCGATGAAGCTCGACCCCGGCACCGGGTCGCCGCCGATGCCCACGATGCTCGAGTTGCCGAAGCCGCGCTGGGCCAGCTCGTTGCCGATCTGGTACGTGAGCGTGCCCGACCGCGAGACGACCCCGACGTTGCCCTCCTTGAAGAAGTCGGCCGGGATGATGCCCACGTTCGCCTTGCCCGGCGACAGGATGCCGGGGCAGTTGGGACCGATGAGCCGCACGTCCGGCGTGCGCTTCAGGTGCGTGTAGACCCGCAGCTCGTCGTGGGCGGGGATGCCCTCGGTGATGCAGATGATCGTCTCGATGCCGGCGTCGGCGGCCTCGATGACGGAGTCGGCCGCGAACCGCGCCGGCACGAAGACCATCGCCGTGTTGGCGTCGGTCCCCTCGACGGCGTCGTGGAACGTGTTGAACACCGGGACGCCGTCGACGTCCTGGCCGCCCTTGCCGGGGGTGACCCCGGCGACCACGTTCGTGCCGTAGCGCTTGTTGTTCAGCGCGTGGAACGTGCCCTCGCGGCCGGTGATCCCGGACACGCAGAGCCGGGTGTCCTTGTCGATCAGGATGCTCATCGCGCCTCCACCGTCGATCCGCTCTTGGCCAGCTCCACCCCGCGCTCGGCGGCGCCGAGCATCGTCGCCTCGACGTGGAGGTTCGGGAGGTCGGCCTCGGCCAGCAGCCGGCGGCCCTCCTCGTCGTTGGTCCCGTCCAGGCGCACGACGAACGGCACCTGCGGCTTGACCACGTCGAACGCCTCGATCAGGCCCTTCGCCACCTCGTCGCAGCGCGTGATGCCGCCGAAGATGTTGAAGAGGACGGCCCTGACCTTCTCGTCGGAGAGGATCACCTCGACCGCGCTGACGATCGCGTCGGCCTTCGAGCCGCCGCCGGCGTCCAGGAAGTTCGCCGGGCTGCCGCCCACCTGCGCCACCACGTCGAGCGTGGACATGACCAGGCCGGCCCCGTTGCCGAGGATGCCGATGTCGCCGTCGAGCTTGACGTACGTCAGCCCGCGCTCCTTGGCCATCCGCTCCTGCGGGTCCTCGCCGGAGAGGTTGCGCAGCGTCGCGTTCTCGGGGTGGCGGAACATCGCGTTGTCGTCGAGCGTCACCTTCGCGTCGAGCGCGCGGAGCTGGCGCTCCGGCGTGACGATCAGCGGGTTGACCTCGACGAGCATCGCGTCCTCGGCGACGAAGGCGTCGTAGAGCTTCTTCAGCATCGCGCCGATCGGGCGGACGAGGTCCGCGTCGACCTTGGCGTCGAACGCGAGCCGGCGGCCGTGGAACTCCTGGAAGCCGAGCAGCGGGTCGACGTGCAGCGAGGCGATCGCGTCGGGGTCCTCGTCGGCGACGGCCTCGATGTCCATGCCGCCCTTCGTCGACAGCATGACCAGCGGCGCCTTGGCCGCGCGGTCGAAGACGATCGACGTGTAGTACTCGGCCTCGATGTCCGAGGCCTCCTCGATCCACACCTCGTGGACCGTGAAGCCCTTGATGTCCATCCCGAGGATGGCCGTCGCGTGCTGGCGCAACTCGTCCTTGTCCGTGGCGAGCTTGATGCCGCCCAGCTTGCCGCGGCCGCCGATCTGCACCTGCGCCTTGACGACGCACGGGAAGCCGACGGTGTCGGCAGCGTCCAGGGCCTCGTCGACCGTGGTCGCGGGAACGCCCGACGGCACGGGGATGCCCTGACGGGCGAAGAGCTGCTTGCCCTGATACTCGAGAAGATCCATGTCACCTCCGAAGTTCGGCGAGCCCACGCGCCACCGCGAGCCCGCTCGGGAAATGCGAACGGGGAACCCGCGGTCCGAGGACCGCGAGCCCGCCGTCGCCGTACGTTGTCATGCCGCCGGTCGCGCCGGCGTGCAAGGGGCGTGGTCGCGGAACGGCGACCGCCCCTCTCAGCCTCCGCGGCGGCGCGACCGGCGACGGCCCGTCGCGGCCGCCGCCGGCTTCCCGCCCCGCCGCTCGCGCTCGCGCCGATCGCGCTGCTCGCGCTCGCTCTCCCGACTGGCGGCCGCCGCCAGCTGCACGCGGACGAAGTGGCTGGCCACGGGGTTGCTGTCGCGCAGCGCGTACCACCAGCGCGGGGCGAAGTTCTCGTGCAGCCACCAGAAGCCGATCGCGAAGGCCACGCTCAGCAGCACCTGGTAGACGACGAACGCGCCCCAGCCGTTGGGCACCGACACCGACGACCCCGCGTACAGGTCGGTCAGCGCGGCATTCAGCGATCGCGAGACCGGGAACCCGACGAGCCAGACGGCCGCCGCCGGCGCCAGTGGGCCCAGCGGGATCCTGCCCTTGGCGAGCAGGATCTCGTAGGTCGCGCCGACGAGGGCCAGCGGGATCCCCAGCGAGAGCGCCGAGACCAGCGTCACGCCGAGGGACAGGCCGCCCAAGGCGGCCAGTCCCCCGGAGATCATGCCCCCGAGCAGCCCGATCAGCGCGCCCGGCAGGATCATCTCCCCGACCTGACGGCGGTCGAGGCTGTCCCACGGCGTGGCGTGGGGAGCCTGCTCGGGAGCGGGATCCATGATGCTCTCTGCCCGGGTCACAGCCATCAGCCCAGGTCCGTGACGCCGAACCTGATCAGGCTGTAGAACAGCGCGAACAGGTAGCCGATACCGCCGAGCACGAGCACCACGGTGATGACCGGGTTCGGCCGGATCTTCTTCGGCAGGTTCTTGTTGTTCACGACCGCCAGCGTGAGGCAGTACGCGCCCATCACGAAGGTGGACAGGAACGCCAGGATGTCCAGGATCTGCGTCGGACCGTCGGCCGGGCCGAAGTTCAGGATGATGATCCCGAAGATGATCACGCCCCACAGGTACATGCTGTACAGGTGGGCCATCTTGAACCGCTTCGCGCCCGGCATGAAGTAGTACGTCATGTCGGACTGGCCGCGGGCGAACGCGTCGAACAGACCGACGCTCGCCTTCCAGCCCACGATCGCGATGAAGGTGAAGAACAGCGTGTCGAAGTAGCTGGCCGCCTGCGCGAAGGCGCTCGCCATCGCCGGCAGCGCCGCGTCGCGGTCACCGTCCAGCAGCGCCTGACGCGCATCGGGGTTCACCTCGGCGGCGTTCATCGCCATGACCGTGAAGATGATCGTCACGAGCATGGTGGTGCCGAAGAACAGCAGGATGGCGTCGTAGCGGACCCACTTCTGCCAGCCCTGCCACTTGCGCATCTCGGCGGGGTCGTCCGTGTCGAACATGTAGCCCGAGTCCGGGATGGTCTCCTCCTCGCCGGCGTGGAGCAGGCCACGCACGCGCGGGATGTGGGTGCCCATGCCGGCGCCCTTGTCGCGCAGCCACAGCGTGTACCACATCTGCTGCATGCCGGAGGGACCGGCGAACGCCAGGGCGCCCACGACGATCGGGAAGAACGCGGCGGTGAGCGCCTCGCTCGGGATGCCCGTGTCGATGCGCACCGTGCCGGCGAGCGCCTGGCCGAGATCGCTGAGGTCGCCGACGATCGCGCCGACGATGGCGGACCCGATGACGAGGACGCCGACCAGGAAGGCCAGCAGCGCCTCGATCAGGTTGTAGATGACCGTGACGACGGTGAACATGATCCCGATCACGATCAACCCGACGCTCGCGGACAGCTGCCACGGGATGCCGGTGAGCTCCTCCAGCGCCTCGGCGCCGCCCGAGATGTGGCCCGGCCAGATGTAGACCAGGATCGCCACGGTGAAGAAGAACCACATGATCGGTTTGGCGACGCGTGCCGCCCCGAAGAAGATCGACTCTCCGGTGGCCATCGCGTACCGGGCCATCTCGAGCATCACGACGGTCTGGACGAGCACGCCGACCAGGAACAGCCAGCGGATCTCCGGGCCGAACACGATCACGAGCCGCGGCCACAGGTATGTCTCGCCGAAGCCGACGCCCAGCGCGACGAGGATCATCGCCGGGCCGATGATGTGCGCCGCCTGCGGCGCCTCCGGCAGCTTGCGGATCGGCATCGGGGGCAGCTTGCCCGCGACCCAGACCCGGCCCTCCTCAGCGACCGCCGTCGCGCCGGACGCCGTGGCGTCGGACGAGGACGGCCTGTCTCCAATCTCCATGTCTCTCCCCTTGTAGGACCTACGACACTTCACTGCCGCGGGGGGCGGCGCTCCCGCACCGCCGATCCCGCGCCCGACACGAACGTCTGGCCTCTCGACTCTCGCCGTCCTCCTCCTTCCGGAACCGGACCCACGACGGGCGGCGGAGCCGATCCGGCCCTACCGCCTGTTCTCCAGCAGCCCGGCCATGCGCGCCCACCGGTACTTCGCGGCGAGCACCTCGACCGGGGTCTCGGTGGTGTACGGGTACGCCGGGATCCCGCGCTCGAACAGGTACTGCGAGGCCTCCTCGACCTCGACGTCCCCGGCGAGCGACGCCACGATGGGCTTCTCGATCCCCTTGCCGCGGTACTCCTCCACGACCTCCGACACCACCTTGGCGAAGGTCATGGGCGGCGTGATGATGGTGTGCCAGTAACCGAGCACGAGCGAGTGGATCCGCTCGTCCTCGAGACCCAGCCGGATGGTGTTGGCGTAGGTCTCGGGGGGCTCGCCGCCCGTGATGTCGACCGGGTTGCCGGCCGCGCCGAACGGCGGGATGAACTTCATGAACGCCTCGTTGAGGTCGTCGGGCATCTCCATGAGCTGCAGGCCGCCCGTGTAGCAGGCGTCCGACAGCAGCACGC
>JAXDHC010000423.1:0-8792 GCA_034664705.1 Solirubrobacteraceae bacterium | reverse complement strand
CCCGCGTCGGCGACGCGCGTCTCCAGGCCGCCCAGCTCGCCGGCGAGCGCCCGGAGGCGGCCCGCGTCGCGGCCCGCGAGCACGGGCGTCGCGCCGCGCGCCACGAGCGCCCGAGCCGTCAGCTCGCCCGTGTAGCCCGTCGCGCCGAACAGGACGATGCGGCCCTCCACGGCTCGACCCTATCCTTGCCCCATGGACGAACGGGTCCTCGCCGAGCGCCTGATCACCTACGACACCTCCCGCCCGGAGGCGCTGCGGGCGGCGGCGTCGTTCATCAAGGGCTGGCTGGAGGCGCGCGACATCGAGGTCGAGGACCGCGACTTCGACGGTCTGCCGGTCGTCCAGGCCGACGTCGGCGCCAAGGACGGCCCGGCGGTCATCTTCCACGGTCACCTCGACGTCGTCCCGGGCCGCGAGGGCCAATTCACCCCGCGCGTGGAGGGCGACCGCCTGATCGGCCGCGGCGCCTACGACATGAAGGGCGCGCTCGCCGCCATGATGTGCGCCGTCCGCGAGGCGGCCGAGCAGGACCGCGTCCGCGTGCGCTTCGTCTGCGTCCCCGACGAGGAGTCCGAGGACGTCAGCCGCCGCTCGACCGACGCGCTCGTCGCCGAGGGGCTGCGTGCCGACTTCGCGCTGACCGGCGAGCCCACCGACCTCCACATCGGGGTGCAGGCGAAGGGCGTGCTCGCCGTGCGCGTCGAGGTCGTGGGCACGAGCGCGCACGGCTCGACCCCCTGGCTCGGCGACAACGCGATCCTCAAGGCCCACGACGCGTTCCGGCGCATCGAGACGCTGCCGTTCAGCCGCGAGTCCTCGGACATGTTCGACCGCGCGTCGATCAACCTCGCCCGCATCGAGGGCGGAGACGCCTTCAACAAGGTCCCCGACGTCTGCCAGATGGACGTCGACATCCGCTTCCTGCCCAACCAGGACCCCGGCGACATCCTCGCGCAGATCCGGGCGATCCCGGACCTCGAGGTCGTGAAGTGCTTCACCCGCGCCCCCGCCATCGTCTCGCGGCGCAACCCGTACGTGCTCGCGCTGCGCGACGCGGTCGGCCGCTCGATCGAGGGGGAGGCCCTGAGCGTCGGCCGCGACGGCGCCTCGGACGCCATCTCCTTCCTCGAGGCCGGCGTGCCGGCCGTCGAGTTCGGGCCCGTCGGCGGCGGCCATCACGGTCCCCACGAGTGGGTCTCGATCGCCTCGCTGCGCCGCTACCGCAGCGCCCTCGGCGACTTCGTCCGCCACCTGCCGGCCTGGCTGGAGGAGCAGGAGCAGCCCCTGCGCGCCGTGGAGGGCGGGCTGGCGTAGGGCGAGGGCGCACAAGGCGATCGCGCCGCCGCCGCGAACACAGCAGGCGGCGGCACAGGCCGCTCCCTGCCGTACCCTCTCCATGCTCGTGGGTCCCGCTCCAGACGACAAGCCTCCGCGGCCCGGCCGCGGGCTCCTCAAGCGGGCCGCCCTCGGGGCGGCGCTCATCTTCGTCTTCTCGGCGGCCACGGTCGCCTCCGCGGGGCTGCTCGAGGTCGATCAGCTCATCACGATCGTCAAGAGCGAGAGCGCGCCGATCCCCGGGATCGAGGGCGCGCTGGACAACGTCGACCCCGGCAAGCCGCAGACGATCCTCGTGCTCGGATCCGACCGGCGCTTCGTCGACATCAAGCAGAAGAACCCGGCCCGGTCGGACACGATGCTGCTCATCCGCCTGGACCCGGCCAAGCGCGTCACCGCGGTCATGTCGATCCCGCGCGACCTGAAGGTCAACATCCGCATGCGCAACGGCAACGTGGTGACCGACAAGATCAACGCCGCCTACGCGCTCGGCGGCCCGGGCCTGAGCGTGCAGACGGTCCGCGACCTGCTGAAGCTCCCGATCAACCACGTCGTGAACGTGAACTTCGGCGGCTTCCAGCGCGCCGTGAACCGGCTCGGATGCGTCTTCGTCGACGTCGACAAGGACTACTTCAACGACAACAACCCGCCGAACGGCAGCAATTTCGACTACGCGACGATCGACATCAACCCGGGCTACCAGAAGCTCTGCGGCATGGACTCGCTGGACTACGTCCGCTACCGCCACTTCGACGACGACTTCGTCCGCGCGGCGCGCCAGCAGTCGTTCCTCGCGCAGGCCAAGGAGCAGATCGGCCTCGGCCGCGTCTTCGGCGACCGCAAGGAGCTGCTGCGGATCTTCGGGCGGTACACGCAGACCGACATCGCGCGCCAGAACACCGGCGCGATCCTGCGGCTCCTGAAGCTCGCCTTCGAGGCCTCGAAGAACCCGATCCGCGAGGTGCACTTCCGCGGCGACATCGGCGAGACCTACGTGACGATCACGCCGGACAACCTCCGCAAGACGGTCAACGAGTTCCGCAGCGCCCGCGCGTCCAACGGCCCGCGCGAGGGCGCGGGGACGACCACGTCGGGCGCGTCGGGCTCCAGCTCGCGCCGCAGCAGCGCCACGAAGCGCACGAGCCGCGCGCAGAGCCGCTCGATCAGCCGCGCGCCCGGGGTCGTCTTCTCGCGCGTCGAATCGGAGAACTTCGTCGCGGCGGCGGAGACCCGCCTGTCCTTCCCGGTCTACTTCGCCGGGGCGCGGCTCGCGCGCGGCCGGTACGCGTACGGCAAGCCCCGCGTCTACGACATCTACGACCGCGGCCGGCACCGGCACCGGGCGTACCGCATCACCGTGTCGACCGGCGTGCAGGGCCAGTACTACGGCATCCAGGGCATGAACTGGAAGTCGCCGCCGATCCTCGACAACCCGTCGACGACCATGCGCATGCGCGGGCGCACCTACGAGCTCTTCACGGACGGCAATCGCCTCGCGCTCGTGGCCTGGCGGACCGACCGCGCGGTCTACTGGGTCTCCAACACGCTGTCGCGCACCCTGACCAACCGCCAGATGCTCGCCATCGCCCGGTCGCTGACGCGGGTCGGCGACCGCTGACGGCCCCGGTTCACCGTGCTGCCGGGGGGGCGGCCGGTATCCTCGGCCGCCGTCCATGAGCGCTCAGCGAGAACCCATCGGTGTCATCGGCACCGGATACGTCGGCCTCGTCACCGCCGCCGGCTTTGCCGAGCTCGGCAACGACGTGTGGTGCATCGACATCGACGCCGAGAAGGTCGCGCGCCTGAAGCGCGGCGAGATCCCGATCTACGAGCCCGGCCTCGCCGAGCTGGTCGAGCGCCACCGCGGCCGGCTGCACTTCTCGACCGACATCGCCGACGCGCTCGAGCACGCCCGGCTGCTCTTCGTTGCGGTGGGGACGCCGCCGACGTACTCGGGCGACGCCGATCTGAGCGCCGTGCACGCGGTCGTCGACGCGATGCCGCCGTCGGACCGCCACGCGCTCGTCATGAAGTCGACCGTCCCGGTCGGCACCGGCGAGTCGATCAAGCGCACCTTCCGCGAGCGCGGCAAGGAGGGCTTCCGCTACGTCTCCTGCCCCGAGTTCCTCAAGGAGGGCTCGGCCGTCGCGGATTTCCTGGCGCCCGACCGCGTCGTCGTCGGCGACGACGGCGACTGGGCCGGCGACGCCGTCGTGGAGCTCTACGCCCCGCTCGAGGCGGCGCTCGTGCGCACCGACATCGCGAGCGCCGAGATGATCAAGCTCGCCGCCAACGCCTTCCTCGCCACGAAGATCTCGTTCATCAACGAGATCGCCAACGTCTGCGAGGTCACCGGCGCGAACGTCACCGAGGTCGCGCGCGGCATCGGCCTCGACGACCGCATCGGCCCGAAGTTCCTGCAGGCCGGCGTCGGCTTCGGCGGCTCCTGCTTCCCCAAGGACGTCAGCGCGCTCAAGCAGCTCGCCGGCAACTCGGGCTACCACTTCCAGCTGCTCAACGCCGTCATCGAGGTCAACGAGCTCCAGAAGCGGCGCGTGATCCGCAAGCTCGAGAAGCACCTCGGCACGCTCGTCGGCAAGCGCGTCGCGCTGCTCGGCCTGGCGTTCAAGCCGAACACCGACGACATGCGCGAGGCCACCTCGCTCGTCCTGAGCGCGCGGCTGCAGGCCGCCGGGGCGACCGTCGCGGCGTACGACCCGATCGCCGAGGAGGAGGCGCGGCGCCTGATGCCGGGCCTCGACTTCGCCGACGACGCGCTGGGCTGCGTGCAGGACGCCGACGCGGTCGTCCTCGTCACGGAGTGGGACGAGTTCATGACGCTCGACCTCGGCGCCGTCGCGGAGCGGATGGCCGGCGACGTCGTGATCGACGGGCGCAACGCGCTCGACCCGGCCGCGGTGCGCGCGGCCGGGCTGGTGTACGACGGCATCGGGCGGGGGTGAGCCGGCCGTGCAGGCGGTGATCCTCGTCGGCGGCGAGGGCACGAGGTTGCGGCCCCTGACGGCCACGGTCCCCAAGCCGGTGGTGCCGCTCGTCGACCGGCCGTTCATCGTCTACATGCTCGAGTGGCTGCGCCGCCACGGCGTCGACGACGTGATCATGTCGTGCGGCTTCCTCGCCACGAGCGTCCGCAACGTCCTCGGCGACGGCTCGCAGCTCGGCCTGCGCCTGCGGTTCGTGGAGGAGCCCGAGCCGCGCGGGACCGCCGGGGCGCTGAAGTACGCCGAGGACCTGCTCGACGAGCGCTTCCTCATGCTCAACGGCGACGTGCTGACCGACATCGACCTCGGCGCGATGCTCGAGCAGCACGAGCGCTGCGGCGCGGTCGGCACGCTCGCGCTGGTCCCGGTCGCCGACCCGTCGGCCTACGGCCTCGTGCGGCTGAACGACGACCGGTCCGTCCGCGAGTTCGTCGAGAAGCCGTCCGCCGACCAGATCGACACGAACCTGATCAGCGCCGGCGCCTACGTGCTCGAGCGCGGCGTCCTCGACCTCATCCCGGCCGACCGCAACGTCTCGATCGAGCGCGAGGTGTGGCCGCGGCTCGTCGGCCAGGGCCTCTACGCCTTCCCGGCCGAGGCGTACTGGATGGACATCGGCACCCCCGAGCGCTACCTGCGCGGCACCTTCGACATCCTCGAGGGCAACGTCGCCACCGGGGTCCGGGACCGCCTCGGGTCCGACTTCGTCGACGTCGCCGACGACGTTCAGGGCGACGGGCGCGTCGTCCCGCCGGCGATCGTCGAGCGCGGCTGCACGATCGAGGCCGGCGCCCACGTCGGCAGCCTCGTGGTGCTCGGCGAGGGCGTGCACGTCGGCGCGGGGTCGAGCATCGAGCGCGCCGTGGTGCTCAACGGCACGCAGATCGGCCCGCACTGCACCCTGAAGGACTGCATCGTCGCGGCGGGCGTGCGGATCGGCGAGGGCACCGTCGTGTCCGACGGCGCGGTGGTCGGCGAGGGCGTGACGATCGGGGCGCGCAACGTGTTGTCGCGCGGCATGCGAATCTTCCCGCAGACCGAGCTGCCCGATGGGGCGGTCACGTTCTGAGAACCGAGGAGAGGAAGCGCACCGACGATGTCCACCACCGAGGGTCTCTCACTCGACCGTGAGACGATCGCGCGGGTCGATTCGTCCGATCAGCTCACGGACGTCCTCGCTCTCCCCGAGCACCTGCGCGACGCGCTCTGGAAGGTCGAGTCCGCCGGTCTCGAGCCGTGGGACAACCGCGGCGGCATCATCGTCGCGGGCATGGGCGGATCGGCGATCGGCGGCGAGCTCGCCCGCGCGATCCTCGGCGACCACGCGTCGCGCCCGCTCCTGACCGCCCGCGCCTATGGGCTGCCGCCCTGGACGACGAACGAGACGACCGTCGTCTGCGCCAGCTACTCGGGCGACACCGAGGAGACGCTCACGTGCTACGAGGCGGCCGGCGTGATCGGCGCCCAGCGCGTCGCCGTGACCTCGGGCGGCGAGCTCGCGAAGCTGGCGCGGGCCGACGGCGTGCCCGTCATCCCGGTCGCCGGCGGCTACCAGCCGCGCGCCGCGGTCGGCTACATGACGGTCGCCGTCCTCGAGGTCGCCGCGCTGGCGGGCGTCGGGCCACGGATGAACTCCGAGATCGACGTCGCCGCCGACCACCTCGAGGATCTCGTCATCGAGTGGGGACCCGACGGCCACGACGCGAGCGAGGCCAAGACCCTCGCGCGCGCCCTGACCGGCACGGTGCCCGTCATCGCCGGCGCCGGGCTGACGACCTCGATCGGCTACCGCTGGAAGACCCAGATCAACGAGAACGCCGAGATCCCGGCGTACGCGATCGAGTTCCCCGAGCTCGACCACAACGAGATCATGGGCTGGGCCGCGGCGAGCGAGTTCGGCCGGTTCTCGGCCGTCTTCCTCGACGACGACGACACGCACCCGCGCGTCAAGGAGCGCATGGAGCTCACGGCCCGCCTGATCCGCCCGGGCGCGGCCGGCGTTCACCGGGTGACGTCGCGCGGCCGGACCACCGTGGAGCGCGTGTTCTCGCTCGTCCTGCTCGGCGACCTCGTCTCGCTGTACCTCGCGGTGCTGCGCGGCGTCGACCCCGAGCCGGTGGCCGCGATCGAGGCGCTCAAGGCTGAGCTTGGGTAAACGGCCCTAGAGGGCCGTTTCCCCGGGGTCGCGGCTCGGCTGCCGTGTGTGATCGGTCACGCGGTGGGTTCGGCGGCGGTGGCGTGGGGAAGCCCGATCCTCATGAACAGGCTCCTCACGCTTCCGATCACGCTCCCCCTCCGCGTCGCCGCCCTGCAGCTGCGCCTGGCCCGTGCCGGCGCGGAGATGGCCGTCGACATGGCCCGCGACCTCGCCGGATCGGTGCCCGGCCGCGGTGACGCCCCGGCCGTCCCGCCGCCGCCGGTGCCGACGCCCGACCCGCCCGCGGCGGATCCCGTCGAGCCGGTCCGCGCCGCCCGCCGCGCGGCCGCGGTCCAGCGCACGACGGCGCGGTCGTCGTCGCGCTCGGCGACGAAGACCCCGCGCCGGCGCACGTCGGCCAACGGCGCCTCGGCCGCCGCGCCGGCGCCCGCCCGCGCGCCCGCCGCGCCCCGGCGTCGCCGCGCCGCCGCGGCGCCGGTCCCGGCCGACGCGCCCACGCCGCCCGCGCCCGCCGCGCGGCGCACGCCGCCCGCGCAGGCCCCGACCCCGCCCGCGACGAGCGACGCCGACGCCCCGCGCCCGCGTCCGCGGCGGGCTGCCCGCAAGGCGACGGCCGACCGCCCGGCGCGCAAGCGCGCGTCCGGTCCGACGCGCGGCGAGGCCGCCGCGATCCGGGAGGCCAACCGCGCGGCCGAGCAGGCCGAGGGCGGTCCCGGCCCCGGCCCGGAGATCCGCGTCGAGGCGCCGTGGGAGGGCTACGACGCGATGGCCCTCGACGAGGTGCTCGGGCGCCTCGCGGACGCCGACGAGGCCCTGGTCGCCGCCGTGCGCCTCTACGAGAGCACGCGCGAGAACCGCCAGGCGATCCTGCTCGCCACCGAGACGCCGTAAGCGCCGCATCGAGTGACGAGTTCGGTGCCCTCCAGCGGCGCCAACTCGTCACTCGACGCTCTGTGGCGACGGCGGCCGCGTGCGTTGTGGCAGTGCCGGCGCAGAGACGTCGCAGAGGTGTCTTGTTCGGTCGCACGAGGCAGGGCAGCGTGGGCGCATGGGTCGCGAGGCGCACGCCGATGTCCTGCTCGCCGAGCTGGCCGCCGAGCAATGGGGCGTGCTTTCCCTCGGCGAGCTGCGTGGGTGCGGACTGTCCGACAAAGCCGTCGCGGCACGGGTGAGCCGCGCCCAGCTGCACCGCATGCACCGTGGGGTCTACGCCGTGGGACACGCCAACCCGCCGCTGGAAGGGCGCTGGCTGGCGGCGGTCAAGGCCTGCGGATCGGGCGCGGTCCTGAGCCACTACTCCGCGGCGGGGTTGTGGGGCATCCTCGATTGGGCAGAGCGGCATCCGGAGGTGACGGTGACCGGCCAGGGCCAGCGCGGACACTCCGCCATTCGCGTTCACCGCTCATCGATGCTCGCCGTCCCCGACGTCACGCGTCACTGCCGCATCCCGGTGACCTCACCCGGCCGCACGCTTCTCGACATGGCCGTCGCGCTCGAGGACCGCGAGCTGCGCGGCGCCGCGCGGCGCGCCCAGGCCCTTCACCGCGTCAACGTCCGTCAGCCGGCCGAGCTGCTCGCTCGCTCAGGGCGCCGTCGCGGCTCGCGCCGGCTCGCGCAGGCCATCGCCGACGGCCCGGCGCCGACCCGAAGCGAGCTCGAGAACCTGGCGCTCGACCTGATCACCCAGGCGGGGCTCGAGCAGCCGATGGTCAACGTGCCCATCACGGTCGCGGGGCGCCGCGTGATCCCCGACTTCCGCTGGCCGCTCCAGCGCCTCATCCTCGAGGCGCACGGCGACAGGGTGATCCGCGTCACCTGGGACGACGTCGTCACCCACCCGGCACGGACGCTTGCCCGCCTCACCGCCGCCGGAGTTCCCCGGCAGGGCGCCCAACCTTGACAAACGGTTGGTAAGGTTAGGCCTCGTGGACGCACTGACCATCCACGAGGCCGCGGAGACCACTGGCTGGTCCCCGCGCATGCTTCGCTACATCGAGCGCATCGGGCTCGTGGAGGCGCCGCGATCGGAGTCGGGCTACCGGCTCTACGGCGCGGCGCAGCTCCAGCGGCTGCGAACGCTGCGCGAGCTGCTGGCGGAGCATGAGCTCGGCCTCGGGGATGTCGGCTTCGCGCTCCGCCTGCGTCGCGACGATGCGATGCGCAGCGCGGTGGAGGCGTGGTTCGAGGCCGAGGCGGAGCGTCCCGAGGAGGTCCCGGCCAGCGACTGGCTGCGCTGGGAGCAGGACAAGCACGAGAAGCTGCTGGCCGCCGTGGCCCAGCTGCCCTGACCGGACCCC
>JAXDHC010000422.1:0-5961 GCA_034664705.1 Solirubrobacteraceae bacterium | reverse complement strand
GAGGTGCACCCGCAGCCCGAGGAGGCGATCTGCGACGGTCCGCAGCAGCTGCGGACCGAGGGCTTCGCCGAGTACGCACAGAAGGTCGAGGCCGCCGCGGCCGTGGCCGGCAAGGCGGCGTTCCTCGCCGCGGCCCCGGCTTGAACGTCGCGGTCATCGGCGTCGGCGTCATCGGCGGGTCGGTCGGGCTGGCCGCCCGCCGCCGGTTGGGGGCGACGGTGCGCGGGGTCGACCCGCGCGCCGACGAGGCGCTCGCGGCGGGGGCGATCGACGAGGCGTCCGCCGACCTGGCGAGCGCGCTGCACGGCGCCGACGCCGCGGTGGTCGCCGTCCCCCTCGCCGCGCTGCCGGGCATGGTCGCCGCGGTCCTCGACGCCGCCCCGGCGGGCTGCCTGGTCACCGACGTCGGCTCCACGAAGCGTGCCGTCGTGGCCGCCAACGGCGACGAGCGCTTCGTCGGCGGCCATCCGCTGGCCGGCAGCGAGTCGGCGGGGGTCGCCCACGCCCGGGAGGACCTCTTCGACGGCGCCGTCTGGTACCTCACCCCGACGTCGACGACGTCGGGCGTCGCGCTGGAGCGCCTGCACCGGTTCGTCACGGGGCTCGGCGCCCGCCCGGCCGCGATCGACGCCGAAACCCACGACCGCGTCATGGCCGCCGTCTCGCACCTGCCGCACGTCGTCGCCAACGTGCTCGTCGCGCAGGCCGCGCGCGCCCTCGGCGGCGAGCAGCTGCCGCCCACCGGCCCGAGCTTCCGCGACGCCACGCGCGTCGCCGGCGCCAACCCCGCGCTGTGGCCGGACATCTATCTCGCCAACCAGGACGCGCTGCTGGCCGCCGTCGACGACACGCTGCAGCGCCTGACCGCCGCGCGCGAGGCGCTCGCCGGCGGCGATCGCGAGCGCCTGGCCGCCTGGCAGGCCGACGCCGCGGGCGACCGCGCCGCCCTGCTCGAGGCCGGCGTCACGGGCGGCGCGGCGAGCGAGCTTCGCGCGGTCGTGCCCAACCGGCCGGGCGTCATCGCCGACATCGCCCTGGGCCTCGGTCGCGAGGGGATCAACATCTCCGACATGGCCCTGACGCCCTCGGCCGACAACACCCGCGGCGAGATCGCCCTCTGGGTCGGCGAGCGCGACGCGCCGCGCGCGCGGGACATGCTCACCGGCCTCGGCTTCGCGGTGAGCGAGCCATCCGCGCCCGGCCCGGGCGCCCACGATGACCGACAGGGGCCCCACCCGGCATGACCACCGTCCGCTTCGACCCCGTGCAGCGCCTGCACGGCGAGCTGCGCCCGCCCGCCGACAAGTCGATCTCGCACCGTGCGGCGATCCTCGGCGCGATGACGACCGCGCCGGTGCGCGTGCACGACTACCTCGACGCCGAGGACACCGTCTCGACGCTGAACGCCGTGCGCGCGCTCGGCGCGCAGGTCGACGGCGCCCCGGGCCCGGGGAGCGCGCTCACGATCGCCGGCGTCGGCCTGCACGGCGCCCGTGAGCCGGGCGGACCGATCGACGTCGGCAACGCCGGCACGCTCATGCGCCTGCTGCCGGGCTGGCTGGCGGCGCAGGAGGGCCGCGCGTTCGTGCTGGACGGCGACGACTCGATCCGCCGCCGGCCCGTCGACCGCATCGCCGAGCCGCTCGGCCGCATGGGCGCGCGGATCGAAGCCCGCGACGGGCGCTTCGCCCCGTTCACCGTCACCGGCACGCGCCTGCACTCGATCGGCTACGAGATGCCGGTCGCCAGCGCCCAGGTGAAGTCCGCCGTGGCGCTCGCCGCGCTCACGGCCGAGGGGGCGACGACGATCACCGAGCCGGCGCCCAGCCGCGACCACACCGAGCGGATGCTCGCCGCCGCCGGCGCGATGCTGCACCGCAACGGCCGGCACCTGACGATCGAGGGCGGCGCGGAGCTCACGCTCGAGGCGCTCAGCGTGCCGGGCGACCCGTCGTCGGCCGCCTTCGCGATCGCCGCCGCGGTGCTCGTCCCCGGCTCGGCGGTCGTCGTCCGCGGGGTGGGCACGAACTGGACGCGCAGCGGCTTCGTCCGCATCGTCCAGCGGATGGGAGGGCGCATCGAGGGCGAGCTCGAGGACGACCCCGGCGAGGAGATACGCGCGGTCGAGCCGGTGAGCGATCTCGAGGTCCGCGCGTCGGCGCTGCACGGCACCGTCGTCGAGGCGGGCGAGGTGCCCCTCGCGATCGACGAGCTGCCGCTGGTCGCCCTGCTCGGGTGCTTCGCCGAGGGCGAGACGGTCGTCCGCGGGGCCGGCGAGCTGCGGGTCAAGGAGTCCGACCGGATCGCCACGGTCGTCGACGGGCTGCGCGCCCTGGGCGGCGACCTCGAGGCGACCGACGACGGCTTCGTCGTCCGCGGCACCGGCGGCCTGCGCGGCGGGCAGATCGCCTCCCACGGGGACCATCGCCTCGCGATGCTGGGCGCCGTGGCGGGCGTGGCCTCGCGCGAGGGCGTCGACGTCGTCGGGATGGAGGCGGCCAGCGTGTCCTACCCGGCGTTCACCGAGGATCTTCACGGGCTGGTGTAGGCGCGCCAGCGGTGTAAGTAGGGTCTTGAGCAGTGCCCGACCCGAGCCCAGCAGCCCCCAAGGCGCCCGACCGGCCACCCGCCGCCGACAGCAGCGGGCCTGGCTGGCGCGTCGACCCGGCGCGCGACGGCCGCGGCGCCCCGCCCGCGCCCAAGCCGCCGATGATCCCGCGCAGCCGGCGCTTCGTCGTGCTGCTGCTCGGTCTCCTGGCGCTCAACTTCGGCGTCGCGTTCTTCACGAGCGCGCCGCCGAAGCGCACCCAGATCCCGTACTCGCCCTTCTTCATCGAGCAGGTCAGGGCCGGCAACGTCCAGGAGATCTCCTCGCGGGCGGAGACGATCGAGGGCGACCTCAAGAAGGACGCGACGTTCCGCCCGCCCGGCGGCAAGGCGAAGACGGTCAACCTCTTCGAGACCGAGGTGCCGTCGTTCGTCGACACCCGCGGCCTCACGACGCTCCTCGAGCAGAACAACGTGGTCGTCAACGCCGAGCCGCCCGACAGCGGGCGCTCGTTCCTGGCGACGCTGTTCCTCGGGTTCGGCCCGACGATCCTGCTCGTGGGGCTCTTCATCTGGCTCATGCGCCGCCAGATGGGCGGCGGGGGCGGCGGCGTGCTCGGCGCCTTCGGCCGCTCGACGGCCCGGCGCGTCACCCCCGGGTCGCAGGTCCGCGTGACCTTCGACGACGTCGCGGGCATCGACGAGGCCGAGAACGAGCTCGTCGAGATCGTCGACTTCCTGAAGAACCCCGAGCGCTACCAGCGCCTCGGCGCCCGGATCCCGCGCGGGGTGCTCCTCTACGGGCCGCCCGGCACGGGCAAGACGCTGCTCGCCCGCGCGGTCGCCGGCGAGGCGGACGCCGCGTTCTTCTCCGCGTCGGCGTCCGAGTTCGTCGAGGCGATCGTCGGCGTCGGCGCGTCCCGCGTGCGCGACCTCTTCAAGCAGGCCAAGGAGGCCGCGCCGTCGATCATCTTCGTCGACGAGCTCGACGCGATCGGCCGGTCGCGGTCCGCCGCCGGCGGCATGAGCGGCGGCCACGACGAGCGCGAGCAGACGCTGAACCAGATCCTCACCGAGATGGACGGCTTCGAGGCCGGCGAGAACGTGATCGTGCTCGGCGCGACGAACCGCCCGGAGGTGCTCGATCCCGCGCTGCTGCGCCCGGGCCGCTTCGACCGCCGCATCGCCGTCCAGCCGCCCGACCGTCCCGGCCGGGTGCAGATCCTCAAGATCCACACGCGCTCGGTCCCGCTCGCCGACGACGTCGACCTCGAGCAGCTGGCCGCCATCACGCCGGGCCTGACCGGCGCGGACCTCGCGCTGCTCGTCAACGAGGCCGCGCTGTTCGCCGCGCGCCACGGCCACGACGCCGTGCACCAGCACGACTTCACGGCGGCGATCGAGAAGGTCATCCTCGGCGCCGAGCGCCAGGTCGTCATGACCGACGCCGACCGCGAGCGCACGGCGTACCACGAGTCCGGCCACGCGCTCGTCGGGATGCTCACGCCGGGCACCGATCCCGTGCGCAAGATCTCGATCATCCCGCGCGGGCAGGCGCTGGGCGTGACGCTCTCGACGCCGGAGTCCGACCGCTACGGCTACGAGCGCGAGGAGCTCATCGCCAAGATCAAGGTCGCCCTGGGCGGCCGCGCCGCCGAGATCGTCGTCTACGACGAGCAGACGACCGGCGCCGAGTCCGACATCCAGCAGCTGACGCAGATCGCGCGCGGCATGGTCGGGCGCTGGGGCATGAGCGAGGCGATCGGGCCGGTGGCGGTCACGGACGGGCGCAGCGACGGGCTGCTGCTGCCCGGCGTCTCCTCGACGTCGGAGCACACGCAGCGGCTCGTCGACGAGGAGGTGCGGCGGATCATCGATCGCGCCGAGCAGGAGGCCGTCGCCCTGCTGGAGCGCGAGCGCGGCCGCCTCGACGCGCTGGCCCGCGCCCTCCTGGAGCGCGAGACGCTCGACCAGGCCGACGCCTACGGGATCGCCGGGGTCGACCCGCCGGTCGTCGACGAGCCGGAGACCGCGCCCGCGTGACGCTCCTCGTCGCGGCGGAGGCCCGCGACGACGTAGAGGACCACACACGCGACGGCGGGGACGATGCCCGCGAGGGCGAGCGTGGCGTCGATCCCGATCGCCTTCGAGACGGGCCCGGTGAGGGCGAAGCTGATCGGCGTGAGCGCGATCGAGACGAACCAGTCGAGGCTGTGCACCCGGCCGCGCAGCTCGGCCGGGACGCGCGTCGACATCAGCGTGCCCCAGACGACCATGCCGGCCGACTCGCAGAGCCCGTAGACGAACGACAGCAGGGCGAACTGCCACAGCTGGTCACACAGGGCGAAGCCGAGGAACGGCAGGGTCCCGATCGTCCACCCGACGTAGGAGAACGTCAGGTACCGCCGCGGCACGCCGGTGTGGCTCAGGGCGAGCGAGATCAGGACCGCGCCGACGCCCGCGGCGGCCAGGATCGCGCCGTAGCCGCCCGGGCCCGCGTGCAGCTCGTTGCGGACGATGAACGGCAGGAGGACCTCCAGCGGGCCGAGGAAGAACAGCAGGCCGATGCTCGCCGCGATGAGCGTCGACCACAGCCACGGCTGCCCGCGCACGAAGTCCAGCCCTTCGCGCAGCTCGCGCCGCGCCGAGCGGGCGCGCGCCTGGGGGATGGAGCGCACGCGCAGCGCTGCCACGCACGCGGCGCTCAGCAGGAACGTGCCGGCGTCGAGCAGGAAGGCGCCGCCCACGCCGACGACCGCGACGACGAGGCCGCCCAGCGCCGGCCCGGCCAGGCGGGCCGCCGCCTGGCGGACGAGCTGGTCCAGGGCGTTGGCCTGGACGAGGTGCTCGGTGGCGACCACGTCGGGCACGAGCGCGCCGAACGCCGGGCCGAAGAACGCCTCGCCGATGCCGATGAAGACCGACAGCGACACCAGATGCCAGACCTCGACGGCGCCCGTGAGCGACAGCACGCCCATCGCGGCGAGCGCGGCGGCGCGGATCACGTCGGCCACCACGAGGACCTTGCGGCGCTCGACGCGGTCGCTGATGAGGCCGCCGGTGAGCAGGAAGGCGACCATCCCCAGCGTCCAGGCGGTGCCGACGAGCGACAGCGCGACCGGGTCGTTGGAGAGGTCGTAGACCTGCCACGCGAGGGCCACGAGGAAGATGCCGTCGCCGAGCAGCGAGACCGTCATTCCGGTCCACAGGAGCGCGAAGTCGCGTTCGCGCAGGGGGCGAAGCAGCTTCATGGCTCTATCGTGGCACTGCCTATGCTCGTCGCCATCGACGGTCCCGCCGGGGCCGGAAAGTCCACAGTCGCCCGCGCAGCCGCCGATGCGCTCGGCTTCACCTACCTCGACACGGGGGCGATGTACCGCTGCGTCGCGCTCGCCGGGGACCGTGATCCGGCCG
>JAXDHC010000421.1:0-4955 GCA_034664705.1 Solirubrobacteraceae bacterium | reverse complement strand
TCGTGCTCGCGGCCACGGCCGGCCGCCGCGAGGTCGCGGCGACGGAGTTCTTCGTCGGGCCGTTCACGACCGCCCGCGCACCGCACGAGCTGCTCGTCGAGATCCGCGTCCCGGCGCCGGTGCCGGGCACGGTGACCGGCTTCGCGGAGTTCGCCCGCAAGAGCGGCGACTTCGCGCTCGCGCTCGCGGCGGTGACGCTCACCGTCCAGGACGGGCGCTGCACACGCGCCCGCGTCGCGCTCGGCGGCGTGGACTCCGTGCCGGTCCGCGCGGCGGGGGCGGAGCGCCTCCTCGAGGGCGCGACGCTGGAGTCGGCCCTCATCGAGGAGGCCGCGCGCGCGGCCGCGGGTGACGTCGATCCCACCGGGGACTCGCACGGCTCGGCGGCGTATCGCAAACGGCTCGTCGCGGTGCAGGTGCGGCGGGCGCTCGAAGCCGCCGCTGCGCGCGCCGGCGCGACCGACAACGGGAAGGTGGCCCATGACTGACCCCGACGCGCCCCGCGCGATCTCCCTGGAGGTCAACGGCGAGCGCCACGACGTCGTCGTCGAGCCGCGCATGCTGCTCCTGGACTGCCTGCGCGAGACGCTCGCGCTGGGCGGCACGCACGCCGGCTGCGAGCACGGCGCCTGCGGCGCGTGCACCGTGCTCCTCGACGGCGAGGCCGTCCGGTCGTGCCTGGTCTTCGCCGTGCAGGCGCGCGGCGCATCGGTCACGACGATCGAGGGGCTCACGCCCGACGACGGTGAGTCGCTGCATCCCCTGCAGGAGGCCTTCTCCGAGCAGCACGGCCTGCAGTGCGGCTTCTGCACGCCGGGCATGATCATGACCGCGGCGGCGCTGCTGGAGGAGACGCCGCACCCCACCGACGCGGAGATCCGGACGGCGCTCGCGGGCAACATCTGCCGCTGCACCGGCTACGTGAACATCGTCAAGTCCGTGCGCGCGGCGGCGGAGAAGGGCGCGGCATGAGCACGGTCGAGAAGGTCAAGGCGCCCCCGCGGACGCGCCTGCTCGGCCAGTCGCTGCGCCGCGTGGAGGACGGCCGCTACGTCACCGGGCAGGCCGCGTACGTCGGCAACATCCAGCTGCCCGGAATGCTGCACATCGCGTTCACGCGCAGCCCCGTCGCGCACGGCGCGGTCGGCGACATCGATCTCTCCGAGGCGCTCGCCGTGCCCGGCGTCGTCGCGGCCGTCACCGGCGCCGAGCTCGCGCGCGAGTGCAAGCCGATCCGCGCCGACGTCACGGACGAGTGCTGGCAGGGCAGCGAGCAGTGGCCGCTCGCGGTCGATCGCGTCCGCTTCGCCGGCGAGGCGATCGCCGCCGTCGTGGCCCGCACCCGCTACGAGGCCGAGGACGGCGCGGACATGGTCGTCGCGGACCTCGAGCCGCTCGCGCCGGTCACGGGCATCGACGACGCGCTCGGCACCGACGCGCGCGTCCATGCCGGCTGGCGGGACAACTGCTTCGTCACCCGCCGGGTGGAGGGCGGCGACGTCGACCGCGCCATGGCCGACGCGCCACGGCGACTGCGCGTCACCTGCCACGTGGGCCGCCACGGCGGCATCCCGATGGAGACCCGCGGGTGCATCGCCTCCTACGACCGCGTGGGCAAGCGGCTGACGCTGTGGAGCTCGCACCAGATGCCCCACGTGCTGCGCACGGTGGTCGCCGACCTGATCGGGCTGCCCGAGCATCGCCTGCGCGTGGTCGCGCCCGATGTCGGCGGCGGCTTCGGCATCAAGAGCAACATCTACCCCGAGGAGCTCGTCGCCTGCCTGCTGACGATGCGCCTCGGACGGCCGGTGAAGTGGATCGAGGACCGGCGCGAGCACATGATGACGGCCGCCCACGCCCGCGATCACCGCCATCAGCTCGACGTCGCCTACGACGACGACGGGCACATCCTCGGCGTCGACGCGACGATCTGGGTCGACTGCGGGGCGTACTCGATGTTCCCGTGGACCGCGGCGATGGAGCCCGGGACCTCCGTCTCGATGATCCCGGGGCCCTACCGGATCGAGAACTACCGCGCGGTCGGCCACGCGCTCGCGACGAACAAGACCCCGGCCGGGCCCTACCGCGGCATCGCGCGCGTGCCCAGCGCCTTCTCGATCGAGCGGGCCGTCGACCAGATCGCGGTCGACCTCGGCCTCGACCCGCTCGAGGTGCGCCGGCGCAACCTCGTCCGTCCCGACGAGTTCCCCTACCTGTCCGTCACCGGCAACATCTACGACAGCGGCAGCTACCTGGAGTCGCTCGACGAGCTCGAGCGGCTCGTGTCGCTCGGCGAGCTCCGCGCGTGGCAGGGCGTCGAGCGCGCCGCCGGGCGGCACATCGGCATCGGCGTGGCGTGCTTCACCGAGCAGACGGCGCACGGGGTGCAGGAGTACGTCCGGCGCAAGGTGCCGTTCGTGTTCGGCTACGACAAGGCGCTCGTGCGCATGGATCCGTCCGGCACGGCCACCGTGTTCGTGGGGATCCACTCACACGGCCAGGGCATGGAGACGACGCTCGCCCAGGTCGCCGCCGACCAGCTCGGCCTCGCGCTGGAGGACGTGCGCATCGTCTTCGGCGACACCGACGTGTCGCCGTACGGCAACGGCACGTTCGGCAGCCGCAGCATGGTGATGTGCGGCGGGGCGACGGAGCTCGCGGCGCGCCAGGTGGGCGCGAAGCTGCGCGAGGTCGGGGCCTTCCTGCTCGACGTGAGCCCCGACGACGTGGAGCTGTGCGACCGCCGCGTCCGCCACCGCGACGACCCGTCGATCGGCATGGACATCGCCGAGGTGGCCCGCATCATCCACCTGCGGCCCGAGCGCCTGCCGTCGGGCGCCGATCCCGTCCTCGAGGCGGTCGCCTCCTACGATGCCGAGCCGGGGCGCGGCGTGTACTCGAACGGCGCGCACGTCGCCGTCGTCGAGGTCGACCCGGAGACCGGACAGGTCGAGATCCTGCGCTACGCCTGCGTCGCGGACTGCGGGACGATGGTCAACCCGATGATCGTCGAGGGCCAGATCCACGGGGCGGTGGCGCAGTCCATCGGCGGGACGCTCTACGAGGAGTTCCAGTTCGACGAGGCGGCCAACCCCCTGTCGACGACGTTCCTCGACTACCTCATGCCCAACGCCCTCGACGTCCCGGACATCCAGGTCAGCTCGCTCGAGACGCCGTCGCCGTTCACGATCAACGGGCTGAAGGGAACCGGGGAGAGCGGCACGATCGGTCCCCCGGCGTCGATCGCCGCGGCGGTCGAGGACGCCCTGTCGCCGATCGGCCGGGTCTTCGTGAACGCGACGCCGCTGACGCCCGAGCGCGTCCTCGGCTACGCCGACGCGGCGCGCGCGGCGGGCGCGTGACGCGCCGCGACGGAGGATCGGCATGAGCGCCGCCCCCGCGCTGCCCACGGCGTCGCTGTACATCGGCGGCCGCTGGTCGGAGGCCTCGTCCGGGGAGCGCGCGGACGCCGTCAGCCCCGCGACCGGCGAGGTGATCGGGACCGTCGCGCAGGGCACGCGCGAGGACGTCGACCGGGCCGCGCAGGCCGCCCGCGACGCGTGGCCGGGATGGGCGGCGCGGTCGGCGTTCGAGCGCGCCGCGGCGCTCGAGCGCGTCGCCGACGCGATGGACCGCCGCCGGGACGACCTGGCCCGGACGCTGAGCGTCGATCAGGGCAAGCCGCTGGCGACCGAGGCCCGTGCCGAGGTCGACGAGGCGATCGAGTACGCGCGGATGGCCGCCGGCGACGTTCGGCGCCTCGACGGCCTCATGCCCCCGTCGGTCTCGGCGGACAAGCGCGTCCTGGTGTACCGCGTCCCCCGCGGCGTCGTGTCGGCGATCACGCCGTGGAACTGGCCGTACGCGATGGCCGCCGAGCTGATCGCCCCCGCGATCGCGGCCGGGAACGCCGTGGTCTGGACGCCGGCGCCGACGACGGCGCTGTGCGCGCAGGCGCTCGCCGAGTGCATCGAGGAGGCGGAGCTGCCGCCGGGCGTGTTCAACCTCGTCACCGGCGAGGGCGCCGTGGTCGGCGACGCCGCGGCCGGTCATCCCCTGGTCAGCGCCGTCGGCTTCATCGGCAGCATCGAGACCGGGCTCAGCGTCGCGCGCCGGGCGGCCGGCAAGGCCCAGCTGCTGGAGCTCGGCGGGAACGGGCCGTGCGTCGTGCTCGACGACGCCGACCTCGACCTGGCCGTCGAGGCGACGCTCACGTCGTGCTTCCTGTGCTCCGGCCAGAGCTGCATCGCCGGCGAGCGCCTGCTCGTGCACGAGGCCGTCCACGGCGAGTTCGTCGAGCGCCTCGCCCGGGCGATCGAGCGCGAGGTGCGCCTCGGCGATCCGCTGGACCCGGCGACGACGATGGGGCCGGTCAACAACGAGGGCGTCGCGGCGAAGATGGACGCCCATGTCGCAGACGCGCTGGAGCGCGGTGCGCGACTGCTGACCGGCGGCCGGCGCGACGACGACCGTCCGACGCGCCTCTACTGGCAGCCGACGCTCCTCGACGCGGTCGACGCCGACATGGCCGTCGCGCGCGAGGAGACGTTCGGCCCGGTCGCGCCCGTCCTGACGATCCGCTCGGAGGCCGACGCGCTCGCCGCCGTGGAGGACTCGCCCCACGGCCTGCTCTGCTCGGTGTTCACCCGCGACCTCGGGCGGGCCCTGCGCTTCGCCGAGCGCGTGCGGGTGGGGTGGGTCAACATCAACGCGACGACGAACTACTGGGAGTCGCACCTGCCCTTCGGCGGTCGGGCCGGATCGCTCAGCGGCGTCGGGCGGGCCGGCGGGCGCTTCGCGCTCGAAGGCGCCTTCACCGAGCTCAAGACCGTGGTGTTCGACGTCCGAGAGGGCGACTGAGCCGTGGCGCACGAGCACGACGTCGCGATCGTCGGGGGGACCGGCGACCTCGGCTTCGCCCTCGGCCTGCGCCTGGCCGCCGCCGGCCTCGCGGT
>JAXDHC010000420.1:0-6439 GCA_034664705.1 Solirubrobacteraceae bacterium | reverse complement strand
ACGCACACGCGCCTGCCGCGCTACGTGCGCGGCCACGTCGGCACGGTCACCCACGTCCACGGCGCCCACGTCTTCCCCGACACGCACGCGCACGGGGCCGGCGAGGACCCGCAGTGGCTCTACACGGTGCGCTTCGACGGCCGCGAGCTCTGGGGCGCCGACGCCGACCCGACGGCGACCGTCTCGACCGACGCCTTCGAGCCCTACCTGGAGCCCGCGGCGTGACGCTCCCCGGCGCCGTCCCGGGCCTCCCGCGCGACGCCGACGGGCCGGTCTTCCGCGAGCCGTGGGAGGCCCAGGCCTTCGCGCTGGCCGTCGCGCTGCACGAGCGCGGCGTCTTCACGTGGCCGGAGTGGTCGGCGGCGATCGCCGCCGAGCTGCGGCGCGCCCGCGAGGCCGGTGATCCCGACACCGGCGAGACGTACTACCGGCACTGGCTGACGGCGCTCGAGCGGCTGCTCGCCGACCGGCACGTGACCGATCGCCCCACGCTCGAGCGCTACGCCGACGCCTGGGGCCGCGCCGCCGCACGCACGCCGCACGGCGCGCCGATCGAGCTGCGCCCGCGCGACCTCCGCTAGCGCGCCGCCCCCCCGACCGGGTGACGGCGCCCGGGGCGCACCCCCCGAACGGATGGTCACGGCCCGTGGTCCTCTCGGGCGGACGTACGGTCGTGCCGACACACAGCGTCGCGACGCACCGGCCCCCTCCGCGCCGCCGCGCTGCCCGGCCCCCTCCCCCTTCCCGCCATGACCGTGACCCGCCTGACGGCGCTGGTCGGCCTCGTGCTGGCCGCGCTGCTGCTCACCGCTGCCTCGTCCGAGGCGGCGAGCCCCGATCGCGGCACCCACGCCGCCGCCCATCGTCACGCCGCCGCCCATCGTCACGCCGACGCCAAGCGCCATCACGCGACGGCGCGCAAGCGCCATGCCCGCAAGCGCCGCGCCGCCGCGCGCCGCGGCGCCGCCCGGCCGGTGGCCGCCACCCCGGCGAGCGCCCCGGCGCCGGCGCCCTCGCCGACCCCGGCCGCCGCGTGCCCGGACACGGCGACCCAGCCGACGGGCGCCAACGCCGCGGCGATCAGCGCGTCGGTGCTCTGCCTCGTGAACGCCGAGCGCGCCGGGCGGGGCCTGGTCGCGCTGACCGACGACGCCCGGCTCGCGACGGCCGCGGCCGGCCACGCGCAGGACATGGTCGCGCGCGGGTTCTTCGCCCACACGACTCCCGACGGCGTCGACTTCAGCGCCCGGATCCGCGCCGCCGGCTACCGCGACGAGCTGACGGTCGCCGAGAACCTCGCCTGGGGCTCCGGCGTGCTGGCCACGCCGGCGGAGATCGTCCGCGCCTGGATGGCGTCGCCCGGCCACCGCGCAAACATCCTCGACGGGACGCTGCGCGAGTCGGGCATCGGCGTCGTGGTCGGCGCGCCCACGGCCGGCGTGGCGGACGCCGCCACCTACGCCCAGGAGTTCGGCCGGCGCTGAGCGCCCGTCGCCCGGCGCGGCCCGGCACACTGTCGGGCATGCCGACCGAGCCGCCGGACGACGCCCTGCTGGGGCCCGCCGACGTGGCGGCCTGGCTCGACGTCGACGAGGAATGGCTCGCCCGCGCCATCGCGACCGAGGCGCTGCCGGTGATGGGCTTCACGAGCGCCGGGGTGCCGGTCGTCGCCGCCAGCGAGGTCCGCGCCTGGCTGCGGCGCCCGGACCCCTACGGCGACCACACCTGAGCCCGCCCGCCCCGCGGTCAGGTCACGAGGAGTGTGACGATCTGCCAGGGCCGGAAGTCCACGACGATCTCGCCGCCGTCGACCTCGACCGGCGCGAGGTCGTCCTCCAGGAGGTTCGACCGGCGGGCGGCGGAGAACGGCACCCCGAGGCGGACCCGCGCGCGCCCGCGCCCGCCGTGGGCCTCGTAGAGGCGCAGCACCAGCGCGTCGCCGTCCTCGGCGAGCTTGACCGTGTCGAGCACGAGGCCCGGCGCGTCGACCTCGGCCCACGACGCGCCCGGCGGCCCCGGGGGCGCCGTCGTCCAGCGCAGCGGGGCGCCGAACGCCCGCGCCTCCCCCACGACGCCGCCGTCCTGCCAGCCGCCGGCGTGCGGCAGGATCGCGTAGGCGAAGCGGTGCTCGCCGATGTCGGCCTCGGGGTCGGGCTGCCTGGGCGCGCGCAGCAGGCTGATCCGCAGCGTGTCGCCGTAGGCGCTGTAGCCGTACTTGGCGTCGGTGAGCAGCGCAACCCCGAAGCCATGCTCGGAGAGGTCGGCCCAGCGGTGGCCGGGCACCTCGTAGCGGGCGAGGTCGTGGCGCGTGGAGTAGTGCGTCGGGCGGCGCGCGGCGCCGAACGCGGTCTCGTATGTGGCGTCGGGCGCGTGGATCGCGAGCGGGAACGCGACCTTCAGCAGCCGGTGGTCCTCGTGCCACGTCGCGGTGGTGTGCACCTCCAGACGCCGGGCGGCCGCATCGAGGCGCACGACCTGGCGCAGCCGTGACCGGCGCCCGACCGGCCGCTCGAAGGCCACCTCGGCGCGCAGCGGGCCGGCGTCGATCCCGGCCACGCCCTCGGCGGCCGGGCAGTCCGTGCGCGTCTCGAGATGGAAGGGGTCGATGTCCCACGCGTCCCAGTCGACGGGCCGGTCCTCGTAGAGCTCGAGCCGGTTGCCGGGCGCCGAGAGCGCCTCGCGGCCGCTCGCCTTGTGCAGCAGGCGGGCGAGCGCGCCGCCCGGCGTGAGCGTCGCGCGCAGGTGCGCGTTCTCGAGCACCGCCCCGCCGTCCGGCGTGCGCTCGGCGCGCACCGCCTCGGCGGCGCCCGCGTCGACGATCCGCCCGACGCCGTGCGGCGGCGCGTCGGCGACGACCAGCGTCCCGGCCGGGTCGCGGGCGACCTCCCGCCGCGGCCACGCTGTCGTGTTGACCGGCGCGGGGCGGCCCGCGTCGCCGGACAGGGCCTCCAGCGCCCCGGCGGCGACCTGCTCCGCGGCGGCCTCCACGGCGGCGAGATCGCGACGCGAGCGCTCGTTGACCTCGGTGATCGACGTGCCCGGCAGGATGTCGTGGAACTGGTTGAGCAGCAGCACGCGCCACGCCTCCCCGAGCGCCTCGCGCGGGTACGGCGCGCCCCGCAGGCGCGCCGCGAGCGCCGCGAGCAGCTCGGCGTCGTGCAGCGCCGCCTCGCAGCGGCGGTTGCCGCGCTTCAGGGCCGCCTGGCTGGTGAACGTACCGCGGTGGTACTCGAAGTAGAGCTCGCCGACGACCGTGCGCAGCGAACCGCCGCCGGCCTCGAGGCGGTCGAAGAACGCCTCCGGCGACCGCAGGGTCGTGCGCGGCAGGCCGCGGAGGTCGCGCGCGCGGCGCAGGCGCTCGAGCATCGCCCGCGTCGGCCCGCCCCCACCGTCGCCATGGCCGAAGACGAGCAGGCTGTCGCGCGACCGGTCGTGGTCGCGGTAGGCGCGCACGTCGCGGCGCAGCTCCGCGACGGCCGCCTCGGCGTTGTAGGTGTCCGCCGGCGGGAAGTGCGTCAGCACCTCGCTGCCGTCGATGCCCTGCCACGTGAACGTGTGGTGCTCGGGCGGGTTGAAGCGGTTCCACGACAGCTTCTGCGTCAGGAACCGCGAGATCCCCGCCTCGCGCATGAGCTGCGGCAGCTGGCCGGTGTAGCCGAAGACGTCGGGCTGCCACAGCTCGGTGCAGCGGCGCCCGAGCTCGCGCTCGAAGAAGCGCTGGCCGTGCAGGAACTGGCGGGCGAGCGACTCGCCCGAGGGCAGGTTGCAGTCCGGCTCGATCCACGTCCCGCCCACGGGGATCCACTGCCCCCGCGCGACGCGCTCGCGGATCTCGGCCCACAGCGCCGGGTCGCGCTCCTTGACCCAGGCGTAGTGCTGCGCCTGGGAGGCCGCGAACACGTGCTCGGGGTACTCGTCCATGAGCCGGGCCTGTGTCGCGAACGTCCGCTGCGCCTTGCGCCAGCTCTCCTCGAGCGGCCACAGCCACGCCGTGTCGAGGTGGGCGTGGCCGACGGCGGACAGCTCGTGCGGGCCGCCGGCCGCGTGAGCCTCGTAGAGCCGGTCGAGGATCGCCCCCGCCGCCGGCCAGCCGGCGCGGTCGTCCGTGTCCCACGCGTTGCAGAACGCGTTGAGCCCGGAGAGCAGCTCGCCGGCGAACGCCGGGTCGACGCCGTCCTCGGCCTCGAGCGCCCGCAGGACGCCGAGGTCGAAGGCCAGCCGCCAGGCGTCGGGATCGAAGCGCGCCAGCTCGCAGCGGTCCAGGACGAACGGCGAGCGGCTCGCGTACGGGCCGCGCGCGCCCTGGCCGCGCTCGCCGTACCCGAACGGGTCGTTGCACGCGATCTCGATCTCGAGCGCGAGGCGCTCGCCGCCGGCGGCGCCGGCGACGATCGTCGCGTCCGGGCGCGGCTGGCTCCCCGCGCTGTTGAGGCCCTGCACGGCGCGCCCGTCCATCCACAGCGTGGCCTCGCTGCGCGTGTCCAGCAGCAGGTCCACCCGGGCGCCCGCCCACGCCTCGGGCACGGTCGCGGCGATGCGCAGCCAGTACGTGGCGAACAGCGGCCCGAGCTCCTCGCCGAGCGCGACGGCGCGGTAGGGCAGCTCGGCCGCCGCCGCGTGGTCGATGCGCCCCACGGTGGGGCTGAGCTCGAGCGCGTCGACCGGTGCGCGATCGGCGTGGATGAGCGCCGCCACGCGCTCCTCGGTCCGGCGGATCCGGTCCCGCGTGTACCGGCGGTGCGGCAGCATCCCGACACGCGCGCTCATGGGCCCATGGTCGCGCCGCCGACGGACGGACGGGGCGCCGGCGCCCGCGCCGGGCGCCGTGACAGGAAGCCCGGCGCGTCCTCGCGCTGCCCGAAGCGGTACAAAGGCGCGGTGCGCGTGATCGTCATCGGGGCCGGCGAGGTCGGCCAGCACATCGCCCGCACACTCAGCGGGGAGCGCCACGACGTCACGATCGTCGACCAGGACGAGGAGCGCGTCGAGGCGCTGCGCAACGAGCTCGATGCGCTCGTCGTCGCCGGCAACGGCGCCTCGCCGAAGGTCCTCGCCGACCTCGGCGCCGCGGACGCCGACCTCCTGTGCGGCGTCACCCAGAGCGACGAGGCGAACGTGATCGCCGCGCTGGCCGGTCACCAGCTCGGTGCCAGGCGCACCGTCGCGCGCGTCCGCGACGACGACTACTTCGGCCTCGAGGAGTCGTTCGCGCGCGACGTCCTCGGCATCGACTTCGTCATCCATCCCGAGCGCGCGACCGCCGACGACCTCGCCGAGGCGATCCTGCTGCCCGGCGCCGTCCACGTGGAGCACTTCGCCGACGACCGGGTCTCGGTGGCCGAGTCGATCCTCACGTCGCGCTCCCCGCTCGTCGGCGCGGAACTGGGCGAGCGCCGGATGATCCGCCCGAACTTCATCTTCGGGCTGATCCGGGACGGCAAGGCGGTCGCCGCCGAGCCGTTCCACCGGCCGAAGGTCGGCGACCACCTCCTCGTCGCCGCGGCGCGCGCGGACATCGGCGAGGTCGTCGGCCACATCGCGGGGCGGACGGCGAGGGCGCGCGACGTCATCGTCTTCGGCGGCGGGCGCATCGGGCTCCCGCTGGCCCGGCGCCTGGAGGCGACCGAGGACGTGCGCGTGACCGTCATCGAGCGCGATCCCGAGCGCGCCCGCTACGCCGCCGAGCGGCTCGCGCGCAACAGCGTCATCCTCGAGGAGGGCGTCGGCAAGGACGTGCTGCTGACCCACGGCGTGAACCGCGCCGGGGCCTTCGTCGCCTGCGCCGGCGACGACCGCGCGAACCTCCTGGCCGCGATGCACGCCAAGCAGCTCGGCGCCGAGCTCTGCCTCGCGGTGGTCTCGCGCGAGGAGTTCACGCCGCTCGTCGACGCCCTCGGCATCGACGCCGCGTTCTCGCCGCGGCTCGTGACCGCGGAGGCGATCCTGCGCTCCATCCGCGGGGAGAACGTCCACGCGATGTACCTCCTGATCGGCGGCGCCGAGGTCCTCGAGGTGCAGGCCGACCCCGGCTGCGAGGCCGAGGGCCGCACCGTGCAGGACACCGCGCGGCGCGCGCACACGCGCGTCGCGGCGCTGGTCCGCGACGGCCAGGTGATCATCCCGCGGGGGGAGGAGCGGGTGCACGGCGGCGACCGCATGGTGATCTTCAACGCGATCCGGGGCGTGGCGGACGTGCGCTCGACCTTCTCGGCAGCGTGAGGCGCCGTCGGCGGGGCGGCCCTGGCCCCGGGCTCAACTGGCAGCTCGTGCTGCCGGTCCTGGGCGGCGCGCTGCTCGCCGTCGGGCTCGGCTTGGCGGTCTGCGCGGTCACCGCCGTCGTCCGCGGCGACGGCGCCGCGGCGGCCTTCGCGATCCCGTCCGCCGTCGTCATCCCGGTCTCGCTCGTCGCCCTGCTCTCGGCCGGGCGGCTGAGCTCGAT
>JAXDHC010000419.1:0-3636 GCA_034664705.1 Solirubrobacteraceae bacterium | reverse complement strand
TGCGCGCCTCGAGGTCCGTGGGTGCGGTCATGGCGCGGCGCATGATGACGATGTGGGTAGGGCGGGGGCGTGGCGCGCGAGGAGCGGGTGACGGTCCTGATCGTGGGCGGCGGCCTCGGCGGGGTCGCCGCGGCGCTGGCGGCGACCGAGCGGGGCGCCGAGGTCGTGCTCGTCGAGGAGACGGGCCGGCTCGGGGGACAGCTGACCAGCCAGGCCGTCCCCCTCGACGAGCATCCGTGGATCGAGCGCTTCGGCTGCACGGCGCGCTACCGCCGCCTGCGGGACGGCATCCGCGAGCACTACCGCGCCCACTATCCGCTCACCCCGGCGGCGCGGGCGCGGCGGCATCTCAACCCGGGCGCGGCGACGGTGAGCGCGCTGTCGGCCGAGCCCCGCGCCGGGCTGGCGGTCATCGACACGCTGCTGGCGGCCCCGCGCTCGAGCGGCCGGCTGCGCGTGCTGCCCGGCCACGCGGCGGTCGGCGCCCTCGTCGAGGACGACCGCGTCCTGGCGGTGACGATCCGCGACCTCGAGACCCTGCGCGACCGGGTGGTCTGGGCCGACTGGGTCCTCGACGCCACCGAGGAGGGCGACCTCCTGCCCCTCTGCGAGGCCGAGTACGTCACCGGGTTCGAGTCGCGCGAGGACACGGGCGAGCCGCACGCCCCGCCCGCGGCGCAGCCGCTGAACATGCAGGCCGTGTCGGCGTGCTTCGCGATCGACCACCTCGAGGGCGAGGACCACACGATCGAGCGACCCGCCGAGTACGCCCACTGGCGATCCCAGCGCCCGCCCGGGTTCCCGGAGGGCCAGCTGAGCTTCCTCGTGCCCGACCCCCGGACGAACGAGCCCGTCGCGCGCACGCTGCACCCGAACCCCCGCGGCGACCCCGGGGAGATCGGGCCCGACCTCGCCGATCCGCGGCTCGACCGCGAGCTGTGGGTGTTCCGCCGCATCGTCGCGCGGGGCAACTTCGTCGAGGGCGCCTTCCGCAGCGACGTCACGCTGGTCAACTGGCCGCAGATCGACTACCTCGGTGGACCGGTCTACGAGGTCCCCGACGCGGAGGCGGGGCGCCACCGCCACGCGGCGCGGCAGCTGAGCCTGTGCCTGCTGCACTGGCTGCAGACCGAGGCGCCCCGCGACGACGGCGGCGCCGGCTGGCCGGGGCTGCGACTGCGCGGTGACGTCGTCGGCGACACCGCCGACGGGATCGCGCCGGCGCTCTACGTCCGCGAGTCGCGGCGCATCCGCGGCGAGTACACCGTGGTCGAGCAGGACGTCGCCTTCGACGTCCGCGGCTCGCACGGCGCGGTCCCGTATCCCGACAGCGTCGGCATCGGCGCCTACCGCATCGACCTGCATCCGTCGACCGGCGGCGACCTCTACATCGACGTCGCGTGCTGCCCGTTCCGGATCCCGCTGGGCGCGCTCGTCCCCGTCCGCCTGGAGAACCTGCTGCCCGCGGCGAAGAACATCGCGACTACGCACATCACCAACGGCGCCTATCGCCTGCACCCCGTCGAGTGGAACATCGGCGAGGCGGCGGGGCACCTCGCGGCGTTCTGCGCGCAGCGCGGCACCCGGCCGCGCGCGGTGCGGGCGGACCCCGCGCTGCTCGCGGACTTCCAGCGGCAGCTGACGCGGGCGGGCGTCGAGTTGTCGTGGCCGGAGGTCCGCGCGTACTGACAGGCGCCCGGCGGCGTGGGATCCCGGGCGGGCGGCGCTCGCCGATCCGGGCGCGTCGCTGGACGCGCTCGCGGCCGCCTCGTAGCCCCCGGCCGCCGTTCCACGACGACGGCCCGCCGTGGGTCGCCGAGATCTCCCCGCGGGCGCTGACCGGCCCGGTGAACACGAGCCGCTGGCGCGAGCGGTGGACGTACCTGCACGAGCACTTCGGCGGCCGGCCCGCGGCGCTGCTGGAGCGCGCGGCCGGCTCCGAGGACGCCTTCGACGCCGCCGTCTCGGCGCTCGTCATGGATCGCCACCGCGACGCGCTGAGCGCCCTGCGCGCGACGACCGACCTCGCCGAGGCGATCGAGGGCCGGATCTGGCGGCCGCCGGCCTAGTGCGCGTGGCCGCAGCCGGGCCCGCACCCGGCGCTGCGGTTCGCGCCCATCCGCGAGTAGTCGGGCAGCGGCGCGGTGCCGCCGCCGGAGCCGACGCCGGCGAACGTGGAGAGCAGGCGCTCGACCTCGGCGCCCCCGCGCCCGGGGCACGCGACCGCCGTGGCCGACCGCGTGGATGACCTCGAGCCGGCGCACGCGGGTCTCGAGGTCCTCATCCCGCTCAGCGGCCCTGGCCGGAGACGATGCGCTGGATGTGCATCGCCCGCTGCTGCTCGACGTAGAAATCCTTGATCGCGAACACGTGGCTGCGCATGACGGCCTCGGCGCGGACCGCGTCGTGCGCGCGGATCGCCTGCATGATCTCGTGGTGGTAGACGTCGGCGACCTCGCGGGACCGCGACGACTCCCAGAAGAGGCGCTTCAGCGGCGGCGGGATCTCGGTCGTCTGCTGGAGCACGTCGGTCACCCGGTGGCTTCCGCTGCCCTCGACGATCGCGTGGTGGAAGGCCGCGTTCAGGCGAATGAGCGCCTCGACGTCAGTCTCGCCCGAGCGGATGCGCCGCGAGAGCTCGTCGTTGATCTCGACGAGGTGGCTGATGCCGGAGGGCTCCATCCGCGTCGCCGCGAGGCTCGCGCAGAAGCCCTCGATGATCGCTCGCAGCGCGTAGACGTCCTCGACGTCCTCGACGGACCACGAGCGGACCGCCGCGCCGCGGTTCGGGATGACCTCGACGACCCCGTCGCGCTCGAGCAGGCGGATCGCCTCGCGGATCGGGGTGCGCGACACGCCGAGCTCGGCCGCGAGGTCCATCTCCTTCAGGCGCGTGCCGCCGGCGTAGCGGCCCTCCTGGATCCCGCGCTGCAGCGCGCGATAGACATCCTGGACCTTCGCGCGCGCGGGACGCACTTCCCCGGACGTGTCCTCCGCTTCGTCTGACCGCGGCACCCGGCTCACGTTATCGGCCCGGCCCGAGGTCTCGGAAGAAGAATGTCGGGCCGTGCCGGACAACGCGCCTAGCCCATGAACACGCTGTAGGGCATGTGGAACGTGACGTTCGCCGCGTGCGTCGCCCCGAGCTTCGGCACTGCGATCTTCAGGTCGCCGGCACAGCTGGCGAGCATGTAGGCCTCAGCGCGGGTCAGGTCGTACTCGCGCGTGAGGTGGTCGACCATGTGGCGCACCGCGCGCTTCGCGCAGTCGTGGAGGTCGTCGCCGGCGGCGCTCGTCACGTAGAACCCCATGCCGTCCATCTTGTGCGTCGTCGGGCGCGGCGTGTGGCACTCGACCCTGGGGATGCTCTAGCCCTTGATGACGCTGAAGCGCAGCGTGACGGTCACCGGCGCCTCGATCGCCAGGCCGCAGATCTCACCGTCGCCCTGGGCGAGGTGGCCGTCGCCCACCGAGAACAGCGCCCCCTCGACGGCGACCGGGAAGTAGGCGGTCGTGCCCTTCACGAGGTGGCGGATGTCGAGGTTGCCGCCGACGTCGCGCGGCGGCATCGTGTCGTGCACGCCCGGCTCGGCGAGGGCGACGGCCATGATGCCCATGAACTCCTCGACCGGCACG
>JAXDHC010000418.1:0-6836 GCA_034664705.1 Solirubrobacteraceae bacterium | reverse complement strand
CGCGAGCTCCAACGCGATCACGATGACCGCGACGACCAGCGCGACGCGGTAGTCGGAGATCAGGAACGGAAGCGTGTGGAAGATCCCGCCGAGGAACGTGCCCACGCCGGTGATCGACCCGCGCAGGTACGGATTGCCGCGACCTGTCAGGTCGCCCGTGTCGGAGAGCCCCTCGGAGAACGCCATGCTCACCCCGGCCCCGATCGCGGTCGCCAGCCCCGCGAGGAACGCGTAGCGGGGCCGCTGGGTTGCGATCGCGACCGAGAAGATCGGTGCGAGCGTCGAGAGCGAGCCGTCGATCAGTCCGGTCGTGGCGGGCTGCACCCGCTGGAGCAGGAACGACCGCTCGCCCGCCGGTGGGAGCACGTCGGCGGCTGCCATTACGTCCCGCGCTCGCGCAGGGCGTCGCGCCGCCTGAACGCCGGCGCGTAGCGAAGCGTCTCGACGACCATCTCGGTCTCGCACGCGGGACAGAAAAGGAGGAACGTGAGGAGCTTGTGCTCGCGGTCGTACCGCGAGGTGGTGTCGAAGAGGTGATCGCACATCGTGCAGAGAGGGTCCCGCTCCTGGCGCAGGTTGTCTGCGGGGAAGACCACCGTTCGGGCTGCCGGGCACCGGAACTCTGGGCTTTCCTGCTGGCTGCAACGCGGCACACGACGTGTGCCCACGTGGCCGGTTCACACACTGAGCTGCGGTGCCGCGGCAGCTTCTCGATGCTCGTCCATCGGCCGATTCATCACGGAGGAGTTCGACGATCAGGCCCGCAGCGACCATCGGCGCGCCATGAGCGAAGCCAGAGCGTGGCCAGGGCGTCCTGGCCGCCGATAGCGCGAGGCCGAGGATCAGCGCCCACAGGCGCCCACAGGACCTCCCAGAACATGCCGAGAGCGACCGAGGGCGCGTCGACGGCATGGCCGCCAAGCGAGGTCGCGAGCATGACGTCAGGCAGTTGGACCGCGTGGGTTCATTTCCGCCGGCACCCCTCGCCCACCCGCATGAGTCTCAGATCAGTGCCGCGGTCTCATGCTGGTCTCATCGAAGCGGCCAACATCGTCGTCGCCAATCGAAGAAGGAGACGGCGGTGCAGGAGACGCAGCTTCAGACCAGCAAGCTCGGGGCGACGGGCCTCGAGATCACCCGCATCGGATTAGGCGCGTGGGCGATCGGTGGCGGCGGCTGGGAGTTCGGGTGGGGATCGCAGGACGACGAAGAGTCGGTCGCGGCCATCCAGCGCGCGGTCGATCTCGGCGTGAACTGGATCGACACCGCCCCGGCCTACGGCTTCGGGCGCTCGGAGACGGTGGTCGGCCGCGCGATCGCCGGGATGACCCACCGGCCATACGTCTTCACGAAGTGCTCGTTGGTCGAGGGGTCGGGACGACGCGTGGAGCACAGCCTCGAGCCCGACTCGATCCTGCGCGAGGCGGAGGCCAGCCTCGAGCGCCTCGGCGTCGACGCGATCGACCTCTACCAGATCCACTGGCCCATTCCCGAAAGGACATCGAGCAGGGCTGGGCCGCTCTGGCGGAGCTCAAGGAGCAGGGCCTCGTCCGACACATCGGCGTCTCGAACTTCGACGTCGCGCAGCTTCGTCGCATCCAGCAGCTCGCGCCTGTCGAGACGCTCCAGCCGGAGTACTCGCTCGTCGCGCGCGAGGCCGAGGGCGAGATCCTGCCGTTCGCCGAACGCGAGAGGATCGGCGTGATCGTCTACTCGCCGATGGGATCCGGGCTGCTGACGGGCGGGATGACCCGCGATCGGATCGCGGCGTTGCCGGACGATGACTGGCGCAAGAAGGACCGGCGCTTCACCGAGCCGCAAATCTCGCGGCACCTCGGGCTCGTCGAGCGTCTGCGGGCCTCGCTGGACGGCTGGGAACGACGCCGGGGGCGGTCGCCATCGCATGGACACTTCGCAATCCGGCCGTCGACGGCGCGATCGTCGGCTTTCGCCGCCCCAGCCAGGTCGATCCGCTGGTCGAAGCCGCGAACCTCGAGCTCACGGATGACGACGTCTCAAGGATCGAAGGTCAAAATTCGTGCTAGCAGCAATGCGGCGCAGCGTTGCGGATGCGACGCTGACGAGGTGCCGCTGCGGTGCCTCATCGTCGATGACAATGCGTCGTTCCTCAAGGCCGCGGGCGCCCTGCTCGAGCGCGAGGGCCTGAGGGTCGTGGGCGTGGCGTCGAGCGGCGCCGAGGCGCTGTCGCGCGCGCGCGAGCTGCACCCTGACGTGATCCTGCTGGACATCGCGCTCGGCGCGGAGTCCGGCCTGGAGATCGCTCGTCTTCTCGTCGAGGCCGATCCGGACGGCGCGACGGTCATCCTGATCTCGACGCATGCGGAGGCCGACTTCGCGGACTTGATCGATGCCACGCCGGCGGCCGGGTTCGTGCCCAAGTCCGAGCTGTCGGCGAGCGCGGTGCGGCTCCTGGCTGTGCGGCCTAACGAGCCTCGAGGAACGTGAGCACCGCGAGGACGCGGCGGTGATCTTCCCCGGTCTCCGGCAGCGGAAGCTTGGAAAGAATGCTGCGCACGTGCTTCTCGACCGTCCCCTCAGTCACCCACAGCTGATGCGCGATCCCCGCGTTGGAGCGCCCCTCGGCCATGAGCGCGAGCACATCGCGCTCGCGCGGGCTGAGGTCGTCGAGTGGATCTTCGACCCTGCGCGCGGCGACGAGCTCCCGCACGAGCTCCGGGTCGACCACCGAGCCGCCGTTGATGACGCGATCGAGGTTCTCGAGGAAGTCGTCGACGTCGGTCACGCGGCTCTTCAGCAGGTACCCGGTTCGCTCGCCGCTGGCGAGCAGGTCCATCGCGTGATCGACCTCGGCGTGGGCGGAGAGCACGAGGATGGCGACCTGCGGAAGCTCGTTGCGGATAATGCGTGCGGCGTCCAGTCCCTCCGTTGAATGCGTTGGCGGCATCCGGATGTCGACGATGGCCAGGTCGGGCTTGTGGGCGCGCACATGGGCGAGGAGCTCCCCCACGTCACCGGCGCGGCCAACGACGTCGAAACGAGACCGCTCGAGCAGGCTGGCCAACCCCTCGCGGAGGAGGACGTCGTCGTCCGCCAGTACGACCCGTGCGCGGCTCGTGTTCGGTGGAATCACGGCGCTGGTCGCCATCGCGCGGAATATCCATTAGCGTCGACTCCGTGAGTGTGTTGAGGCGTCGAATCGGCGCCTCGCCAGGCGGCGAATCGACCGCGGACGAGGCCGGACCCCAGGCTCGGACGCCCGGCGGACTGACGCGCCGCTTGATCGCTGCCAGCGGGCTGCTCGCGCTCATCGTTGGCGGCGCGTTCGTGGCTCTGCTGCTGGCCATCGACGACCTGCGCGACGCGGGACGGCGCACTGACCACTCGCAGCAGGTGCTCATCGCCGCCACTGACCTCGAGCGCCTGCTGCTCGACCTCGAGACCGGCGAGCGCGGGTTCATCCTGACCCATCAGGAGCGTTTCCTGGAGCCGTGGAACGCCTCGCGCGCGCGGTTCCCCCGACGGGCGGCCACGCTCCTGGGTCTCGTGGCCGGTGATCCGGTCGCCGAGCGCCGCGCGGCACGGATCGCGCAGGACGAGCGCGCGTACATCAGCGGGTACTCGGTGCCGCTCGTCGACGCGGCGAGGCGACGCGACCCATCGGCACGGACGGTGTCGGTCGCCGCTGCGGGAAAGGCGCGCGTCGATGCCATGCGGGTCGAGTTCGACCAACTGCTCGCCGCCGAACGCCGTGCCTCGGCGGACGCGACCGCGAGCGCTGACGCCGCCGCGCGACGAGCGTCCGCGGCCACGACGGCCGGCCTTGCCGGATCGATCGCGCTCATCGTCCTCTACGCCGCCTATCTCGCGCGCGCGATCGTGCGGCCGGTCCGACGCGCGGCCATGATGGCCGGCCGCATCGCCGGCGGCGATCTCAGCGCGCGGATGCCGCAAACCGGGCCCGGAGAGGTCGGCGAGCTCGAGCGCACGTTCAACGTGATGGCACGCTCGCTCGAGCAGAGTCGCGACGAGCTCGCCGAGCTCGCCGACGAGCAGGCCGCGCTGCGGCGCGTCGCGACGCTGGTGGCGCACGACGTGGCGACGGCCGAGGTGTTCGAGGCCGTCGCGAGGGAGGTCGGGCGGCAATGCGACGCCGATTTCGCCCGCATGGAGCGCTTCGAGCCGGATGGCGCGATCACCGCGATCGCCGCCTGGAGCCGAAGCGGCGAGCCTCACCTGGCCGTCGACACGCGCTTCGCCCTGGAGGGGGCCAGCATTGCCGCGCAGGTGCACGAGACCGGCCGGCCGGCCCGCGTGGACAGCTTCGAAGGCGCGGCGGGGCCGATCGCGCGCGAGGCGCGGCTGGCGGGCATCCGCGCGTCGGTCGGCTGCCCGATCGTCGTCGGCGGGCGGACATGGGGGGTGATCGCGGCCTCCACGACGCGCGAGGCGCCGTTCCCACCGGATACGGAGTCGCGGATCGGGGACTTCACGGAGCTCGTCGCCACCGCGATCGCGAACGCGCAGGCGCACGAGGAGCTGCGCCGGGTGGCCGACGAGCAGGCTGCGCTGCGACGTGTGGCGACGCTCGTCGCAGAGGGCGTGCCGGCGGGCGAGCTGTTCCGCGCCGTCACCGAAGAGGTCGGCACCTTGCTCGGCGCGGATCTCGCCGCGACGGCGCGCCTGGAGACCGACGACGCGATGACCGTCCTTGCCACCTGGGCAGCCGACGGCGAGCACCCCGGGATTCCGACGACCTGGCGGCTTGACGAGGCCGATCTGGCGACGATGGTCCTGAGGACGGGCGGGCCCGCCCGAATGGATGCCCGTGAGGGCATTCACCCGCGCCTCGCCGTCACTCGGGAGAGGCTCGGGATTCGTTCCTCGGTCGCCGGCCCGATCTTGGTCGAGGGGCGGCCGTGGGGCGGGCTGGTCGTCCACTCCAAGCAGCGTAAGCCGCTGCCCGCGGACACCGAGTCGCGCCTCATGAACTTCGCTCAGCTCGTCGCCACCGCGATGTCGAACGTGAAGGCCCGGGCCGAGGTGCAGCTCCTCGCCGACGAGCAGGCCGCGCTGCGGCGCGTGGCCACGCTCGTCGCGCGTTCGGCGCCGCCTGCGGCGCTATTCGCGGCGGTCGCCGAGGAGGTGGGACGGCTGCTTGAAGCCGACGTCACCGCTGTCGGCCGTTACGAGCCCGAAGGCGCGGTCACATCCGTCGCCATCTGGAGCCGGACAGGGCAAGAACCCCCGGCTGGGTTCCGGACGATCCTCGGTGATCGGAACGTATCGACATTGGTGTTCGAGACGCGCAAACCGGCGCGCGTCGACAGCTACGAGGACGACGCGGCGGTGCGGGCCGGGACGCCCTGGCTGAAAACGGTCGGCGTGCGGTCGAGCGTCGGCGCGCCCATCAGCGTCGAAGATCGACTGTGGGGAGTCATGCTCGTGGGGTCAACAAGCGATGTCCTGCCTCCTCACGACACGGAGGAGCGCCTCGCGGACTTCACGGAGCTCGTCGCCACCGCGATCGCGAACGCCGAGGCCCAGGCCGAGCTGACGACCTCGCGCGCGCGCATCGTCGCCACCGCCGATGACACGAGGCGCCGGATCGAGCGCGATCTGCACGACGGAGCCCAGCAACGGCTTGTCTCGCTCGCGCTTGAGCTGCGGGGGGTCCAGGCGGGCGTCCCGCCGGAGCTCAGTGAGCTCGAGGCGGAGATCGCGGAGATCGCCGGCGGGATCACCGATGTGCTCGACGATCTGCGCGAGATGGCGCGCGGGATCCACCCGGCGATCCTGGCCGAGGGCGGCCTCGGTCCCGCCCTGAAGACGCTCGCCCGCCGCTCCGCCGTCCCCGTCGAGTTGGACGTCCGGACCAAGGGGCGCCTGTCGGAGCCCATCGAGGTCGGCGCGTACTTCGTCGTCTCGGAGGCGCTCACGAACGTCGCCAAGCACGCACGCGCGTCGTCCGTCGTGGTCGACGTCGAGGTGGTTGACGGCGTGCTTTGCCTCTGCGTCCGCGACGACGGCGTCGGCGGCGCTGACTTCGGGCGCGGGTCGGGCCTCGTTGGCCTCAAGGATCGCGTCGAGGCGCTCGGCGGGCGGATCGGCGTCGAGAGCGCACGCGGCGCAGGCACCGCGCTTCGCGTCGAGCTTCCGCTGTCCGACGAGCGCGACGCTTCGGGCTGACCGATCTCCGGGGCTCAGCCCGCGGAGGCGTTGCGCGGCTGCGCAGCCAGGACGACCCGCACGGTCAGACGCCTGGTGCCACGCTGCAGGCCGAGGGTCAGCGTCTGTCCCGGCCGCTCGGCGGACACCGCCGCGATGAGGTCGTTCACGCCGCGAAGCGCCTTGCCGTCGACGGTCTCGACGACGTCGCCGACGCGCACGCCGGCCTTCGCGGCGGGGCTGGCGCTCTGCACCGACTCGACGATCGCCCCGGCTCCGCCGTCGACGTCGACGGCTGACGCCGTCCCAACTCCGAGGTAGGCGTGGGCAGGCGTGGAGCCGCGCTCGAGGTCGCTGAGCTCGCCCTTCGCGATGTTCGACGGGACGGCGAAGCCGACGCCCGTGCTGCTGTCCGCGCCCGAGCCGCCCGTAGCGATCTGGTCGACGATGCCGATGACCTGCCCCTGAGCGTGGAGCAGCGGGCCGCCGGAGTTGCCCGGATCGATCGCGGCGTCGGTCTGGACGGCGTGGGCGATTGAGTAGGCGTTGAGGCCCGCGATCGTCCGGTCGAGGCCGGAGACGATGCCAACGCTCATGCTGCGCGGGTACCCGAAGGGGTCGCCGACTGCGGCCACGGGATCGCCGACCTGCAGGCCGGCTGAATCGCCCAGCGCGATCGGGTGAAGCGA
>JAXDHC010000417.1:0-7809 GCA_034664705.1 Solirubrobacteraceae bacterium | reverse complement strand
GGCAGCGTGCTCAACCATGTCCTCCTGCACCAGACGGTCATCGGCCAGGAGACGATCGCCCAGATGGAGATGGCCGGCGAGGAGCCCGACGTCATCGTCGGCTGCGTCGGCGGCGGGTCGAACTTCGGCGGGCTGACCTTCCCCTGGCTGCGCCGCAAGCTGCGGGCCGGCGGGTCCGGCCCGCGCTTCCTCGCTGTAGAGCCGGCGGCGTGCCCGACCCTGACGAAGGGCGTCTACGCCTACGACTTCGGCGACACCGCCGGACTGACGCCGCTCATGCCGATGTACACGCTCGGCCACGGCTTCGTGCCGCCGCCCGTGCACGCCGGCGGCCTGCGCTACCACGGCGATGCGCCGTCGCTGTGCGCGCTCGTCCGCGCCGGCCTCGTCGAGGCGCGGGCCTACCGCCAGAACGAGACGTTCGCCGCCGCCCTGCAGTTCGCGCGCAGCGAGGGCATCATCCCGGCGCCCGAGCCGGCGCACGCGATCCGCGCCGCCGTCGAGGAGGCGCTGGCCGCGCGCGAGGCCGGGGAGGAGCGGGTGATCCTGTTCGGCCTCTGCGGGCACGGCAACTTCGACATGGCCGCCTACGACGCCTACCTGGCCGGGACGCTCGAGGACCCGGAGTTCGGCCAGGACGAGCTCGACGCGGCGCTGGCGCGGCTGCCGGAGGGCACGCCGGCGATCGGCTAGGCGCCGCGTGCGCGCTGACATCGCGGGCGCGCGGCGGCGCGCGGGCCGCGACAATGCAGGGGCGATGAGCAGGGATATCGCCGCACGACGCCAGGATGCGGTACTGCGAGTGCTGCGCGACGCGGGCGACCGCCCGGTCAGCCTCGTCGAGCTGCGCGAGCGCGGCATCGGCAACCCGGGGGCGGTGATCTACGAGCTCGAGCTCGCCGGCTACGAGATCGACCGCGTGCACCGCCACGGCCGGCTGCTGGGGGTGCGCCTCGGCACCCGCGACGAGCCGCGCGTGGAGCTGCGCCGACGCCGCAGGTTCCTCTAGGACCGTCTCCCGGAGCGATCGCGCGGCGAGCGCCTCAGCCCGCGATCGCCCCGCCGAGCCGCTGGTCGATCCGCCGTCCGCCGAGGGTTCCGGTCAACCGGCGGCCGCGCAGCGACACGACGCCGGGGGCGGCCTGCGGTCCGCTGACCCTCACGCGCGCTCCCACGACCGTGGTGCCCTCGACGCGGAGCGCGCCGCTGAGCCGGACGCCGCGGACGACCTCCACGGAGCGCAGCGTGACCCCGTCGCCGATGGTCAGCGTGCCGCCGCGCAGCGCGCCCGCCCGGCGGCGGCCGGTGAGCGCAGCCCGCAGCGCCTGGCGGCTCGTGTCCAGCAGCGTCGCCGCCACGGCCGTCGCGGTGCGGCCCGCGCCGCCGGGCACGCCGGGGGCGGCCGGCAGGCGGTCGACGTCGGCGGGGACGAACGGCGCCGGCGCGAGCAGCGGCCTGGTTCCGCGCGCGCACGGGGCCACGGGGCCGCCGGCGAGGAACGACGCCACGCCGCGCAGCGCGCATCGGCGCGGGTCGTTGACGAGCACCGAATGCCCGACGTCGGGCACGGCGAGCAGGCGCACGTCGGGGTACTGCGCGGCCGTGCGCCGGGCGTCCTCCACCGGCGTGCGCAGGTCCTCGCGGCCGGAGAGGATCAGCGTCGGCACCGGCGGCGCCACGGCCGCCACCGGGTCGGGCGCCGGGGTCGCCGGCCACGTCAGGCAGGCCGTCGCGTTCGCGGCGGCCGCGACGACGCCCGGCGGGAAGGGGGCGAAGCGCGCCGCGTCCCTGGTGAGCTGCGCGAGGAGCGCCGCGCGGCGCCCGGCGAGCGGCGCGTCCGGCCGCCAGGGCAGGCGCGACTCGACGCACAGCGAGGCGATGAAGCGCCCGACGTCGATGGCGTCCTCGTCGGGCGCCGGCGGTGCGCCCGCCGGCGCGCCGACGAGGCGGGCGAGGTAGGCCGGATCGCCGTCGAGCGCCGCCCGGATCGCGGCCGGCACGTCGACCCGCATGAGCGGATCGCCGTCGGAGGAGAGCAGCAGCGTGTACAGCGCCTGGGTGTCGACCCGGACGCGGCGGCTCGCACCGGTCGGGCCGACGACGCGGCCGGTCATCGCGTGGCGCTGCAGCCGGGCGACGAGGCGCGCGAGCGCGCGCCGCGGGTCGGCGTCGCCGGCGAGCAGCCGGCAGCCCGGCGGCCAGCAGACCTCGCGCATCACGCGGGGCAGCGCGAGCGATGGCAGCTCGCTCGCGGCGTCGAGGCCGTCGACGGGCACGGGGGAGTCGAGCACGACGCGGTCGGTCGAGGCGGGGAAGCGGCGCACGTACTCGGCCGCGACCTTCGTGCCGTAGGACGCGCCGAGCAGGGTGAGGCGCGGGATGCCCAGCGCGGCGCGCACGTCCTCGAGGTCGCGGACCTGCTCGGTCGTGGTGAGGGTCGCGCGCCGCGGGCCGAGCCGCTCACCGCAGGCCGCGACGGCGGCGAGGACCGCGGGCGTCGCCGTCGCGGACTGCGGCACCCGGCACCCCGTGGCGTCCGAGAGGCCCGTCCCGCGCGGGTCGACGAGCAGGAGGTCGTGGTCGGCGAGGATCGCCCCGAGCGTGAGGACCACCGGTGCGGCGAGCCCCAGCGCGGCCTCGCCGGGCCCGCCCGGCAGCACCGTCAGCGTGCCGCGGGATGCGCCGCTCGCCGCGATCCGGGCGAACGCGACGCGCTGCACGCCGGCCACCCGGCCGGTGTGGTCGGCCGGCGCCTGCAGGCGGCCGCACGTGGCGCGCAGGACCGCGAGCGGCCGCGGACACGGCATCGGCGCGGCGGTCTGCGCGGCGGCCGGCCCGGGGGCGAGCAGCACGGCGCCCATCGTCCCGGCCCCGGCGACGGCGGCCCTCCACCTGCTGGCCCTCATGCTCGTACCCCAGTCGATCGATGGCCCGACGGCCGGACGCGTCGCGGGTCGATCGAGGATCGGTCCGCCGGACACGGCCGCGGCCGGGCGACGTAACCACAGCGCCGGACGACGGTCAAGCGGTCCTGACCGGCCGGCGGTCAGGCGGCCAGCGTGCTCGGGGTAGGGCTCAGGCGGCCCGGTCGCCGAGCCAGTGGGCATCGACGTACGCGGGGGAGAGCACGTGCTCGATGGCCAGGGCGGCGGCGCCGGTCGTGCCGGCGCGGTCGCCGAGCGCGCTGCGGGCGATCTGCAGGTGACGGGTGGCGAGCGGCGTGGCGCGCTGGTAGACGACCTCGCGCACGCCGGCGAAGAGCTGCTCGTGGGCCTCCGCGACGTCCCCGCCGATGACGATGACGCCCGGGTTGAAGGCGTTGACCAGGCCGGCGAGCACGTCGCCGAGGACGCGGCCGGCCTGGCGGACGAGGCGCACGACGTCGACCTGGTGCGCCCGCGCGAGGGCGACGACCGCGCGGCCGTCCGGCGTGTCGAGCCCGAGGTCGCGGGCGGCGCGGGCGAGCGCCCGCCCGCCGGCCACGGCCTCGAGGCAGTTGACGTTGCCGCATTCGCAGAGGACCTCGCCGGCGTGGCCGGCCCGGACGTGGCCGATGTCGCCGGCCGCGCCCTGCGCGCCGCGGTAGATCCGCCCCTCGGCGACGATCCCGCAGCCGATCCCGGTGCCGACCTTGACGAAGAGCAGGTCGCGCTCGTCGCGCCAGTGGCTCCAGTGCTCGCCGACGGCCATCGCGTTGACGTCGTTGTCGACGAGGACCGGCACGGCGAACCCGCGGGCGAGCCGGTCGGGGATCGAGAAGCCGTCCCACCCGGGCATGATCGGCGGGCTCACGGGCCGCCCGGACGCGAACTCCACCGGGCCCGGCACCCCGACCCCGATGCCGCGGACGGCGTCGAGGTCGCGCCCCGCTCGGTGCAGCAGCTTCACGAACCGGCGCTCGACGGCACCGAGGACGACCTCCGGGCCGCGGGCGATCGCGAGGTCCTCGGCGAGCTCGGCCAGGGGCCGGCCGGCGAGGTCGGTGACCGCGAGGCGCGCGTGCGTCGCCCCGAGGTCGGCGGCGAGGACCACGCCGTGCTCGCTGCGGAACACGAGGCTGGCGGGCGGGCGGCCGCCGGTGGAGGGCAGATCGGTCATCTCGCGGACGAGCCCGCAGTCGATGAGCGCGTCGATGCGCTGGCTGATCGACGACCGGCTGAGCCCGGTGAGGCGGGCGAGGTCGGCGCGCGTCACGGCGGTTCCGCCGCGGATGAACTCGAGGAGCGCACCCGATCCCGGCCGGGCGACATGAGGCATGACCGACACAAGGCCGGACAGTACACCAGGAAGACGGGCAGCTAACGCCTGTGTGCGAACGAACTTCTGTCGCCGCGGTTGACACAAGTTGGTATGTTCGCGGCTTCCCGCCGGAGCCCTCAGCGGCCTCCACGGGGAGGAGAGCTATGGGTCACAGAGGAGGAGGAGAGCTCCATGGGAAGGCTCGTTCCCCTGGCGTGCGCGGTCCTCGCATGCCTTGCGCTGGGCATCGCCGGATGCGGCGGTTCTGACGACAACGGCGGCTCGAGCGGAGGCGGTGCCAGCACCACGCAGGCCGCGCAGAGCGACGTGGTGGCGAAGGCCCGGAAGGGCCTCGAGCAGCTGAAGACCTCGGTGCTCAGCACCGGGCCGAACGGCGAGAAGCCCTCGCCGGCCAGCGAGCTGAAGCTCAGCGACGACGAGCTCGCGCAGATCAAGGGCAAGAACGCGACCGCCGCGATCGTCCTGCACTACGGGGGCAACGACTGGTCGACGGCCCAGGTCGACGGCCTGCGCGACCAGCTCGCGAAGATGGGCATCCGCGTCATCGCCGTCACCGACGCGAACTTCAAGCCGGAGAAGCAGGTCTCCGACATCGAGACCGTCCTGGCCAAGAAGCCGGACATCATCATCTCGATCCCGACCGACCCGGTCGCGACCGCGTCGGCCTACCGCAAGGCCGAGCGCCAGGGCGTGAAGCTGGTCTTCATGGACAACGTCCCGAAGGGCTTCACCGCCGGCAAGGACTACGTCAGCGTCGTCTCCGCCGACAACTACGGAAACGGCGTCGCCTCGGCCCACCTCATGGCCGAGACGCTCCAGGGCAAGGGCAAGATCGGCATCGTCTTCCACGAGGCCGACTTCTTCGTCACCCGCCAGCGCTACGACGCCTTCAAGAAGACGATCTCCGAGCAGTACCCGGACGTCCAGATCGTCGCCGAGCAGGGCATCGGCGGGCCCGACTTCGCAGGCGACGCCGAGAAGGTCGCCTCCGCGATGCTCACCAAGAATGCCGACCTCGACGCGATCTGGGCGGTGTGGGACGTGCCCGCCGAGGGCGTCCTCGCGGCGGCGCGCGCCAACGGCCGCAGCGACCTGAAGATCACGACGATCGACCTCGGCCAGAACGTGGCGATCGACATGGCCAAGGGCGGCCCGATCAAGGGGCTCGGCGCCCAGCGCCCGTTCGACCAGGGCGTCGCGGAGGCCACGCTCGCCGGCTACGGCCTGCTCGACAAGGAGGCCCCGGCGTACGTCGCGGTGAACTCGCTGCCGGTGACGCCGAAGGACCTCGCGTCGGCGTGGGAGGCCGTCTACCACCAGGGGCTGCCGCCGAAGGTCGTGAAGGCCGAGAAGTGAGCGACCGACCGACCGATCACACCCTGGAGGAGCGCATGCGCACAGTCAACGTCGGCGTCATCGGAGCAGGGTTCATGGGCAAGGCGCACTCGCTGGCCTACGCCGCCATGCCCATGTTCTTCTGGCCCGCGCCGGCGGTCCCGCGGCGCCTCGTGATCGCCGAGCTCGGCGACGAGGCGGCTCGCGAGGCGGCCGTCCGCTACGGCTACGAGCGCTCGACCGGCGACTGGCGGCGCGTCATCGAGGATCCCGAGGTCGAGCTCGTCGACATCGCGACGCCGAACGACGCGCACGCCGAGATCGCGATCGCGGCCGCCGAGGCCGGCAAGCACGTGCTCTGCGAGAAGCCGCTCGCGCGGACGGCGGAGGAGGCCCGCGCCATGCGGGACGCCGTCGTCCGCGCCGGCGTGACGCACATGGTGGCGTTCAACTACCGCCGCACGCCGGCGGTGGCGCTGGCGCGCAAGCTCATCGACGAGGGCGTGATCGGGGCGGTCCGCAACTTCCGCGGCACGTACCTGCAGGACTGGTCCAACGACCCCGACCTGCCGCTGTCGTGGCGCTTCCGGCGCGACATCGCGGGGTCGGGGGCGCTGGGCGACATCGGGACCCACGTCGTCGACTTCGCCCGCCACCTCGCGGGCGAGATCACGTCGGTCAACGCCGTGACGCAGCGCTACATCGAGGATCGCCCGGTGCCGGAGGGCGGCGCGGACCAGCTCGCCGGCGCCCAGAAGCTCACGGGCGCGCGCCGTGAGCCGGTCGACGTCGACGACGAAGTGATGATGATGCTGCGCTTCGAGAGCGGCGCCGTCGGCTCGATCGAGGCCACGCGCGCCGCGCACGGGCGCAAGAACCACCTGACCTTCGAGGTCCACGGCGAGCACGGGACGCTCGTCTTCGACTACGAGCGCCGCGACGAGCTGCGGCTCTACTCGACGGCCGATCCCGCCGACCGCCAGGGATTCCGCACGATCCTCACCGGCCCGGCGCACCCGTACGGCGACGGCCTGTGGCCGATCCCCGGGCTCGGCGTCGCGTACGGCGAGACGAAGATCGTCGAGTGCCGTGATCTGATGGCGGCGATCGTCGCCGGCACGCCGGGCGATCCGAGTTTCGAGGACGGCTACCGCATCGCGTGCATCAGCGACGCGGTGCTCGCCTCGGCCGAGGCCGGCAGCTGGGTGGAGGTCGAGTCGGAGCACGCGATCGCCGCCTCATGAGCGCACCCCTCCTGCGGATGGCGGGCATCGGGAAGGCCTTCAGCGGCGTCACGGTGCTCGACGACGTCGACTTCGAGCTGCGCGCGGGGGAGACCCATGCGCTGCTCGGCGGCAACGGCGCCGGCAAGTCCACGCTCATGAAGATCCTGCAGGGCGTCTACACGCTCGACCGCGGGACCGTCGAGATCGACGGCGAGCCGGTCGAGCTCGGCAGCCCGCAGGCGTCACGACGCCACGGCATCGCGATGATCTTCCAGGAGTTCAGCCTGGTGCCGACGCTCACCGTCGCGCAGAACATCTACCTCTCGCGCGAGGCCAAGACGCGCGGCGGGCTGCTCGACGACCGCGAGCTCGAACGGCGCGCCGGGCGGCTGCTCGGCGAGCTCGGCGTCGACATCGACCCGCGCGTGGAGATCGGGCGGCTGAGCACGGCCAGCATGCAGCTCGTCGAGATCGCCAAGGCGCTCTCGCAGGACGCGCGCATCCTGATCATGGACGAGCCGACCGCGTCGCTCGCGCACAGCGAGGTCGACGCGCTCTTCCAGATCATCGACCGCCTCAAGCAGCGCGGCATCACGATCGTCTACATCACCCACCGCCTCGAGGAGGTCATCGCCGTGGCCGACCGGGTGACGGTGCTGCGCGACGGCGGGGTCGTCGGCACGCAGAAGACCTCGGATCTGGACATGCAGGGCCTCATCGAGCTCATCGTCGGGCGCAGCGTCGAGCGCGCGATGGAGCACAGCGAGCGGCCGGTCGACCGGACCGGCGTACCGCTGCTGGAGCTGCGCGGCGTCTCGACGGCGAGCGGCCTGCACGACGTCGACATCCAGCTGCACGCCGGCGAGATCCTCGGCCTGGCCGGGCTCATGGGCAGCGGCCGCAGCGAGCTGGCGCGCGCGGTCTTCGGCATCGACGCCGTGCAGCGCGGCGAGATCCTGCTGCGGGGCAATCCGGTGCGCATCCGCCG
>JAXDHC010000416.1:0-4613 GCA_034664705.1 Solirubrobacteraceae bacterium | reverse complement strand
GCGCGGCGACGAGTGCATCCGCAGCAACGGCAGGTTCTGCTTCAACTGGTTCGTCGACAACTTCGACCAGCGCTTCCTGCCGCGGGTCGGCGAGCACCTGAAGATGACGGTGCTCGCCGTCGTGATCGGCTTCGTCATCGCGTTCGCGGCCGCGCTGATCGCCCATCGCCACGAGCGCTTCGAGATGCCCTTCGCGAACGTCGCGTCGCTCTTCTACACGATCCCGAGCATCGCGTTCTTCCAGATCATGGTGCCCATCACGGGGATCGGCTGGACGAGCATCATGATCGCGCTCGTCTCGTACACGCTGCTCATCCTGTTCCGCAACATGCTCACCGGGCTGCGCGAGGTCCCGGTCGAGGTCAAGGAGGCGGCCGAGGGGATGGGGTTGACGCGCCGCCAGATGCTGCTGCGCGTCGAGATCCCGCTCGCCATGCCGGCCATCGTGGCCGGCGTCCGCGTCGCGACGGTCACGACGATCTCCCTGGCGACGATCGCCGCGTTCATCACGCCGCTCGGCCTCGGGGCGCCCATCTTCAACGCCATCCAGAGCGGCGCGAACACCGAGTTCGTCGGCGCAAGCCTCCTGTCCATCGGACTCGCGCTGCTCGCCGACGCGCTCATCGTGCTCGTCCAGCGTCTCGTGAGCCCGTGGACCCGGGCCCGGAGGACGACGTGAGCGACCTCTTCAACTTCTTCGTCGACAACGCGGGCCTGCTCGTGGACAAGACCCTGGCGCACCTCGGGATCTCGGGCCTGGCCATGCTCGTCGCGCTCACGCTCGCGCTGCCGCTCGGCATCTGGCTCGGGCACCGCCACAGCGGCGCGTTCCTGGCCATCAACATCTCCAACGTCTTCCGCGCGCTGCCGAGCCTCGCGCTCATCGCGATCAGCCTCGCGCTGTTCGGGCTGAGCCTGCTCAACGTCGAGATCGCGCTCGTCGCCCTCGCGGTCCCGCCGATCCTGACGAACGCCTACACGGCGGTCGACAGCGTCGACCCGGACGCCGTCGAGGCGGCGCGCGGGATGGGCATGCGCGAGCGCCAGGTGCTCAGAGGCGTGGAGCTGCCGCTCGCCTGGCCGCTGATCTTCGCCGGCATCCGGACGGCGTCGGTGTACGTCGTCGCCACCGCGCCGCTCGCGGCGATTGCGGGGGGCGGCGGGCTGGGCGACATCATCCTCAACCAGCCGACCTACCGGCTCGTCGGGGTGATCGCGGCCACGATCGTGGTGGTCGTGCTCGCGTTCGCCGTGGACGGGCTGCTCGCGCTCGCCCAGCGGGCGGTGACCCCGCGCGGGCTGCACGTGCCGCGCGAGCTGCAGACGATCGTGCCCTCGACGGAGGGCGTCTCGGCCGAGGCCGTCGCGGCGTCGATCGAGCGCGGCTGACCGGACTTCACTGAAGCGGACTCACACAACGAGGAGGAAGGTGCACATGCACGCCAGACGAGGGAGGCTGCTGCTCAGCCTGCTCGCACTCGCGCTCGCGGCGCTCGTGGCCGCCGGCTGCGGCGGCGACGACAAGACCACCAGCAGCAGCGGTGGCGGATCGACGACCAGCCAGGCGTCCGACCAGCCGGGCGCGGGCAAGCCGGCGCTGACCATCGGCACGAAGGACTTCACGGAGGAGTTCGTGCTCGGTGAGCTGTACTCGCAGGCGCTGCAGGCCAAGGGCTACAAGGTCACCCTGAAGCGCAATATCGGGCCGACGGAGATCACCGACAAGGCGCTCACGAGCAAGCGCATCGACGCCTACCCGGAGTACACCGGGATCACGGTGGCCGTCGTGGCCAAGAAGGACGTCCTTGCGCCGAGCAAGGAGGAGACGGCCAAGCTCGCCAAGGCGTTCTACGAGGGCCGCGGCCAGACCGTCATCGGGCCGACGCCGTTCCAGGACGTCGACGCGATCGCGACGACCAAGGGGTTCGCGCAGAAGAACAGCCTGAGCTCGGTCGCCGACCTCAAGAAGGTCCCGAGCTTCCGGCTCGGCGCGCGGCCGGAGTTCAAGAGCCGGTTCACCGGCCTCGTCGGCATGCGCAAGGAGTACGGCATCAAGAACGCGAAGTTCCGCCAGCTCGCCCTCGGCCTGCAGTACCAGGCCCTCGACAAGGGCGACGTCGACGCGGCGAACGTGTTCTCGACCGACGCCCAGCTGGCGTCCGGCAAGTACACCGTGCTGCAGGACCCGAAGGGCATCTTCGGCTTTCAGCAGGTGAACTTCGTCATCAACAAGGACAAGTACGACGCGCTGGGCGGCACGGCGTTCTCCCAGGTCATCGAGTCGGTCAACAAGCTGCTGACCAACGACGCGATGCAGTCGATGAACGCGGCCGTCGATCTCGACAAGAAGGACCCGAAGGCCGTCGCCGCGCAGTTCCTCCAGGCCAACAACCTGGCCGGCGGAAGCGGCAGCTAGCGCCATGACGTTCGCGGGCGCGCGGCGCGGGGCGCCGCGCGCCCCCGCCGGGGTAGACGACGGTCATGGCTGATCGCCCGCCGCGCTTCGTGATCCAGAAGCACGCCGCCACGACGGTCCACTACGACTTTCGCCTCGAGGTCGACGGCACGCTGCGGTCGTGGGCGGTCCCCAAGGGGCCGTCCACCGACCCCCGGCAGCGCCGGCTGGCCGTGGAGGTCGAGGACCATTCGCTCGCCTACGGCGACTTCGAGGGGGTGATCGGCGCGGGCGGCTACGGCGCCGGCGCCGTGATCGTGTGGGAGGCCGGAACGTACGTCAACCTCGACGAGGAGCGCTCGATGGCGGAGTCGCTCGCGGCCGGCCACGCGAAGTTCTGGCTGGAGGGCGAGAAGCTGCGCGGCGGCTGGACGCTTCACCGCACGAGCGGCGGCCGTAGGCCCCAGTGGCTCCTGATCAAGCGCCGCGACGAGGGCGCCGACGCGCGGCGCAACCCCCAGAGCACGCAGCCGGAGTCGGTGAAGACGGGCCGGACCCTCGAGCAGCTGACGTCCAGCGATGGCTGAAGCGGCGCTGTCGCTCGCGCGCGGCGTGCACCGGCTCGGGACCGAGGGCGCCTTCTCGGTGCTCGCCCGCGCGCGCCGGCTCGAGGCCGCGGGCCGCGACGTCGTGCACCTCGAGATCGGCGAGCCGGACTTCCCGACGCCGGCGCACGTGTCCGAGGCGGCGTGCGCCGCGATCGCGGCCGGCGAAACCGGGTACTGCCCGAGCGCGGGGATCCCCGAGCTGCGCGAGGCGGTCGCCGAGGAGCTCTCGCGCACCCGCGGCGTCAGCATCGCGCCGGGGCGGACGCTCATCGGCAACGGCGCCAAGCCGTTCCTCTTCTTCACGGTGCTCGCGACGTGCGAGCCGGGCGACGAGGTCATCTACCCCGACCCCGGCTTCCCGATCTACGAGTCGGCGATCCGCTGGGCCGGCGCGACGCCGGTGCCGCTCCCGCTGCGCGAGGCCGACGACTTCACGTTCTCGGCCGACGATCTCGCCGCGAAGCTCACGCCGCGCACCAGGCTGGTCATCCTCAACTCGCCGCAGAACCCGACCGGCGGCGTGCTGTCCGCCACGGACGTCGCCGGCGCGGCGGAGGCGCTGCGCGACAGCCCGGCGTGGGTGCTGTCGGACGAGGTCTACAGCCGACTGCTCTACGACCGCCCGTTCGTCTCGATCGCCTCGCTGCCCGGGATGGTCGACCGCACCGTCGTGCTCGACAGCTTCTCCAAGACGTACGCGATGACCGGCTGGCGCTGCGGCTACGCGGCCGTGCCGCAGGCGCTCGTCGAGCCCCTCACGCGGTTCTTCGTCAACTCGACGTCGTGCGTCCCGCCCTTCGTGCAGCGCGCGGGGATCGCCGCGCTCACCGGCCCCCAGGAGCCCGTCGCCGCGATGGTCGCGGAGTTCCGGGCGCGGCGCGACCTCGTCGTGGCGGGACTCGAGGCGCTGCCGGGCGTGCGCTGCCGCACGCCGCACGGCGCGTTCTACGCCTTCCCGAACGTCGGCGACGTGCCGCTCGGCGCGGCCGAGCTGGCCGACCGGCTGCTCGAGGAGGCCGGGGTCGCGCTGCTCACCGGCGCGTCGTTCGGCCGGGCGGCCGAGGACCACCTCCGCCTGTCCTACGCGGCCTCGCACGAGCGCCTGCTCGAGGCGCTGCGGCGCATGCGCGCCTTCCTCGAGCGGCTCTGAGCGAGGCGCCGGCCGGGCCGAGCGCCTCCTACACGCCGGCCGCCCGCCGCGCGCTCGCGTGCGCGGCGTCCTCGAAGGCGTCGTCGAGCGGCGCGAGCGCGGTTTCGAGGCCCAGCGCCGTCGTGATGAGCCAGTCGGCGAACCAGGAGTTCTTCGGCAGCAGGGGGCCGTGGAGGTAGGTCCCGATGACGGTGCCGCGGCGCACGCCCTCGAACCCGGAGGCGCCCGTGTTGCCGTGGCCGCGCAGGACCCGGCCCAGCGGCTGCTCGCGCGCGCCGACGTAGGTGCGCCCGCCGTGGTTCTCGAAGCCGGCGAGCACGCGCGGGCCGTCCAGCCCCGGCAGCTGCACCTCGATCGCGACGTTGCCGATCAGGCGCGGGCCCTCCTCGCGGACGGTGCGCAGGTCGACGAGGCCGATGCCGGGGATCTCCTCGTCGCCGAGCTGGTAGGAGTGGCCGAG
>JAXDHC010000415.1:0-3362 GCA_034664705.1 Solirubrobacteraceae bacterium | reverse complement strand
TCGAGCTCGCCCTTGAACTGGTTCTGGTGGATCGTGCCGACGAGCCGCTCGAGCTCGGCGTGCGCGGGCAGCAGGATCGCCGCCGCGGGCACTTCGTAGATGTCGCGGACCTTGAGGCCGACGATGCGGTCCTCGATGTGGTCGACGATGCCGACGCCGTGCTTGATGCCCAGCTCGGCGGTCCGCTCGAGCAGCTCGACGATCGCCAGGCGCTCGCCGTTCAGGGCGACGGGGACGCCGCGCTCGAACTCGACGGTGACGATCTCGGCCTTGTCGGGCGCCTCCTCCGGGCGCGTGACGAGCTGGAAGACGTCGTCGTCGGGCGCGTGGGAGAGATCCTCGATCCAGCGCCCCTCGGAGCTGCGGCCCCAGAGGTTGTCGTCGATCGAGTACGGCGTCTGCTCGGCGCCGCCCTTGATCGGGATGCCGTTCTTGCGCGCGTACTCGATCTCCTCCTCGCGCCCCATCTGCCAGCCGCGGACGGGCGCGATGACCTTGAGCTCGGGCGCGAGGGTGGCGATCGTCGCCTCGATGCGCACCTGGTCGTTGCCCTTGCCGGTGCAGCCGTGCGCGATCGTGTCGCAGCCGTGGCGGCGCGCGGCGTCGACCGCGAGCTTGGCGATCAGCGGCCGCCCGAGCGCGGTGAAGAGCGGGTAGGCGAGGCCGTAGATCGCGTTGGCCTTGATCGCCGGCACGACGTACTCGTTGGCGAACTCCTCGCGCGCGTCGACGACCTCGGCCGCGACGGCGCCGAGCTGCTCGGCCTTGCCCTTCACGACGTCGTAGTCCTCGCCGGGCTGGCCGAGGTTGATCGTGAGCGCGACGACCTCGGCGTCGTACTCGTCCTGGATCCACTTGAGCATCACGCTCGTGTCGAGGCCGCCGGAGTACAGCAGCAGGACGCGGCTGACCTCGCCGGGCTCGGCGAGGTAGGAGGCGGTGCGCGTGTGCGGGGTGGTCGTGGTCTCTGAAGTGCTGGAATCGTCCGTCATTCGGCGGTTGAGCCTACAAGCCGACGCGCTCCAGCCCTGTATAGACGTTGACCCGGCCGCGGCGCGCGAACCCGCAGAGCGTCATGCCGCGGTCGGCGGCGAGGGCCACCGCGAGCGACGACGGCGCCCCGACGCCCACGAGGACCGGGGCCCCCGCGACCGCCGCCTTCTGCACGAGCTCGAACGACAGGCGCCCGCTGACGCACAGCAGCTTGTCCGCCAGCGGCACGAGCCCCTCGAGCAGCGCGCGGCCGACGACCTTGTCCATCGCGTTGTGGCGGCCGACGTCCTCGCGGGCGAGCAGCAGCTCGCCGGCCGCGTCGAACAGGCCGGTGGCGTGCAGGCCGCCGGTCAGCTCGAAGCCGGGCTGCGTGAGGCGGTCGGGCAGCGCGGCCAGGAGCGCGCGGGCGACGACGGGCCCGGGCGCCGCGGGCGGCGCCTGCACCGCGACCTCCTCGAGCGCGCCCTTGCCGCACACGCCGCACGACGACGTCGTGTAGAAGCGCCGCGTCGGCCGGTAGCGCAGCTGGGCCTCGACCTCGACCACGTTGGCGGCGAAGTCCGCGGTGGGCCCCGCGGGCGCCGGCGCGTCGATGAGGCCCTCGCCGTAGAGGAAGCCGAGCGCGAGCTCCTCGTCGTGGCCCGGCGTGCGCATCGTGACGGCGAGCGGCTCGCCGCCGACGCGGATCTCGAGCGGCTCCTCGACGGCGACGCGGTCCTCGCGGCCCTCGCGGACGATCCGTGCGGTCAGCCGCGAGGGATCTGCCTCCAACACGGGCCAGTTGTACCCGAGCCGCGCCCTTTGCGCGGCGGCGGCCCGGGAGTAGGCTCGCCCTGGACGGTCATGTTCATGCTGATCGACACGCCGGACCCGCGCTACCGCCCCGATGCGGGCGGCGACGGGGCGGGGCGGCCGCGGATCGGCGTGCACACCGTCCTGCTGCTCGCCGCGTCCGTCGCGTGCCTGTACTCCGCGCGCTTCACGCCGGCCGGCGTCACCTACATCCTGCTCGTCGGGTCGTTCGTCTCGTTCCTCGTGGCGGTCCTGACGCTGTGGATCCACCGAGAGGACCCTCCGACCAAGGAGCCGTAGCGATGCTGGGCCTCATCGACACGCCCGACCCCCGTTACCGGCGGGACGAGCCGGAGCCGGGCCCGGGCTGGCAGCCCAACCTGCGGCTCTGGCTGCCCGTCGGCGGCTCGGTCGTCTGCTTCACGCTCGGCGAGTTCACGCCCCCGCTGGTGACCTACGTCCTCATGATCGCCGGCATGGTGATGTTCCTCGACGGCGTGCTGTCGCTGCTGCCCTCCGGCGACGGGCTGCGCCAGCACCGCCAGTAGCGACGGGCGACGGCGCTACCCGCGCAGCTGGTCGCCCGGAAGGTCCTCGGGCATCGGCATCTCCTGGGGCGACACGCCCTCGGTCGCGTCCCAGTCGGCGTACGCGACGCCGTCGCGGCCCTCGTGGTCGTCGGCCCCGCCGAGCGCGAGCAGGACGGTTCGCCCGGGGCCGCGGTTGACGAGTTGGCGGCGCAGCTCCGGGGCCACCCGCATGACGTCGCCCTGCTCGAGGACGTGCTCGTCGTCCTCGACGCGCACGTCGAGCGTTCCCTCGAGGACGACGTAGACCTCCTCCTGGCGCTCGTGGCGATGGACGCGGCCGCGCTGGCCGGGCTGGAGGACGATCTGGTTGAGCCCGAAGGCGCTGACGCCGAGCTCGGCGCGCAGGCGCTTGAAGCGCTCGCCGGTCTCGGGGTCCAGGCGGGTTCTGGCGGTGCCCTGCTCCATGGCGGGGCATCCTAGTCGCCGCGGCGGGCGGCTACAGGGCGGCGCGCAGCCGCGCGATCGCCTCGTCGGCCTCGGCCTCGCCGATCGTCAGCGGCGGCAGCAGCCGGATCGTCGCCGGCCCGGTCGCGTTGCAGACGAGGCGCTGCTCCAGCAGGGCGCGGCGCACGATCGCCGGCGCGTCGCCGCGGTCGAGGTCGACGGCGACCATGAGCCCGCGACCGCGCGCCTCGCGCGCGCCCGGCAGCTCCTGCAGCTGCGCGACGAGCCGCTCACCGAGATCGCGCACGCGCGCGTGGAGCGCCGGGTCCTCGAGGACGTCGAGCGCGGCGTGGGCGGCCGCGGCGACGACCGGGCCGCCGGCGAACGTCGAGCCGTGGTCGCCGGGCTGCAGCACCTCGCTGAGCCGCTCCCCGGTGATGAGGGCGCCGATCGGCAGCCCGCCGCCGAGCGCCTTCGCGGTCGTCATGGCGTCGGGCACCACGCCGGACTGCTGGTAGGCCCACATCGTCCCGCAGCGGCCGAGGCCGCACTGGATCTCGTCGTAGATGAGCGCCGCGCCGTGCTCGTCGCACGCCTCGCGGG
>JAXDHC010000414.1:0-6144 GCA_034664705.1 Solirubrobacteraceae bacterium | reverse complement strand
CTCGAGGACGAGAAGATCCTCGGCACCGTCCACGTGGCCTTCGGCGCGAGCATCGCCATCGGCGGCACGGTGTCGGTCCCGATCCACCTGGACTGCGTCGTCACCGAGGCCTCGCTCTCGGTCGACGGCACGCCGGTGCTCGACGCCGGCCGCTTCCTCCTCGCCGGCTAGGGCCCGCCGCCCGCCCGCGGGGAACGACTACCCTTCGGGGGCCGGGACGCCCGTCCCGCGACGCCTTCAGGAAGCCATGGCCCAGACCAAGCGCAAGCGACGCACCAAGCACCGCGGCAACGCCGCCGGCATCGTCGAGACCCGGGGACGCACCGGCCGTCCGCCGACCCCCGCCGACCGCAAGACGGCCGCGCGCCAGTCGCGCATGGACCGCTACAGCAAGCCGCCCTCCTGGCGCAGCGCGGCGACGCGCGCGCTGATCGCGACGCTCCTGTTCGTGGCGGTCGTCGTGTTCCTGATGGGCCAGCCGGTGACGAGCGCGATCGCGCTCGGCGGCTTCATGCTGCTGCTGTACATCCCGCTCGGCTTCTACACCGACACGTACTTCTACCGGCGCCGTCAGGCCAAGCTCGGCCAGGCCGCGCAGCCGAAGCCGCGCGAGCGGGGCCGGAAGTAGCGATGGAGGCGCGGGTCTTCACCGTCGGGCCGGTGCAGGAGAACACGTACCTCGTGCGCGGCGACGACGCCGACCGCGCGGTCATGATCGACCCCGGCGACGAGCCCGAGCTGCTGCTCGGCGCGGTGGAGCAGCTGGGCGTCACACTCGACGCGATCCTCCTCACGCACACCCACTTCGACCACATCGGGGCGGTCGCGCCCGTCGCGCGGGCCACCGGCGCGCCGGTCTACTGCCCCAAGCTCGAGGTCGAGGTGCTCGCCGACATCATGGCCTACGTGCCGTGGGAGGGCTTCGGCCCGTTCGAGAGCTACGACGCCGACGAAACGGTCGAGGGCGGCGAGCGCCTGCAGCTCGCCGGCTTCGACATCGACGTCGTCTTCACGCCGGGTCACAGCCCCGGCCACGTGACGTACGCGATCGAGGACGCGCAGGCGCTCCTGTCGGGCGACGTCCTGTTCCAGGGCTCGGTCGGCCGCACCGACCTGCCGGGCGGCGACCATCCGACGCTGCTGCGCTCCATCGCGACGCTGCTCGAGCGCTATCCGGACGAGACCACCGTGTACCCCGGCCACATGGGGCTGACGACCCTCGGCCGCGAGCGGGCGACGAACCCGTTCCTCGCCGAGCTCGCCCGGTGAGCAGGCGACCGCAGGCGCCGCGCGGCACGTACGACGTGCTGCCCGCCGACCAGCCCGCGCGGCGGTCGGTCGAGGAGACGGCCCAGCGCATCCTCGAGGCGGCCGGCTACCGCCGCATCGAGACGCCGGCGTTCGAGGCGACCGAGCTGTTCGCCCGCGGCGTCGGCGAGTCGACCGACATCGTGCAGAAGGAGATGTACACCTTCGAGGACGGCGGCGGGCGCTCGCTCACGCTGCGCCCGGAGGGCACCGCGCCGGTCTGCCGCGCCTACCTCGAGCACGGCATGCACACGCTCGCGCAGCCGGTGAAGCTCTGGTACCTGTCGAGCTTCTTCCGCTACGAGCGGGCCCAGGCCGGCCGCTACCGGCAGTTCTGGCAGGTCGGCGCCGAGGCGATCGGCTCCGAGGACCCGGCCGTCGACGCCGAGCTCATCACGCTGCTGCACACGATCCTCGCCGAGATCGGCGTGCGCGGCGTGCGCCTGCGCCTCAGCAGCCTCGGCTCGGCGGAGGGCCGCGCGGCGTACCGCGGCGCCCTGCAGGACCATCTGCGCGCGCGCGAGGACGAGCTCTCCGGCGAGGTGCGCGAGCGCATCGGCCTCAACCCGCTGCGCGCCTTCGACTCCGACCACCCCGGAACCCAGCGCGTCATGGAGACCGCGCCCCGGCTGCTCGACCACCTCTCGCCCGAGGACGCCGAGCACTTCGCGACCGTCCGCGCGCTGCTCGACGCCGCCGGGGTCCCGTACGAGATCGACCCGACGCTCGTGCGCGGGCTGGACTACTACACGCGCACCGTCTTCGAGTTCACCTCCGACGCGCTGGGCGCCCAGTCCGGCGTCGGCGGCGGCGGGCGCTACGACGGGCTCATCGAGATGCTCGGCGGGCCGCCGACGCCCGGCAACGGCTGGGCGGCGGGGATCGAGCGCATCTTGCTCGCCGCCGAGCCGCGGCCCGAGCCCGAGCCGATCGTCGACCTGTTCGTCGCGTCGGCGAAGGACAACGGGCGCGTCGCGGCGTTCGTGCTGGCCACCGAGGCGCGCAGCGCCGGGCTGGCCGTGCAGCAGGAGCTCGCCGGCCGCTCGCTGAAGGGCCAGCTCAAGCAGGCCGACCGGTTGGGCGCGCGGTACGTTGCGATCCTCGGCGACGAGGGGATAGCGCTCAAGGACATGGAGACCGGTGAGCAGGAGACCGTCGAGACGGCCTCGGCCGCGGTCGCACGAGCGCTGAAGGGACGGCATCCGGCATGAAGCAGCCCCCGCGGGCCAACATCTACCGTGACGCGTGGTGCGGCGAGCTGGCCGCGGGCCGCTGCGGCACCGACGTGCGGGTCGCCGGGTGGGTGCACCGCCGCCGCGACCACGGCGGGCTGATCTTCATCGACCTGCGCGACCGCTCCGGCATCGTGCAGCTCGTCATCCACCCGCAGGCGTCCGGCGACGCCTTCGCGGTCTCCGAGAGCCTGCGCCCCGAGCACGTCGTCTCGGCCGAGGGCGAGATCGTCAAGCGCGCCGAGCAGAACGTCAACCCGAACCTCCCGACGGGCGAGATCGAGATCCACGTGCGCTCGGTGCAGCGCCTGGCCACCGCCGAGACGCCGCCGTTCCCGGTCGACGAGGACACGCCGGTCGACGAGAACATCCGCCTGAAGTACCGCTACATCGACCTGCGCCGGCGGCGGATGCAGGAGGCGCTCCTGCTGCGCAACGCGGTCGTGCAGACGATGCGCGACACGCTCAACGACGTCGACTTCGCCGAGATCGAGACGCCGATCCTCACGCGCTCGACGCCGGAGGGCGCGCGCGACTTCCTCGTGCCGTCGCGCCTGCAGCCGGGCAACTGGTACGCGCTGCCGCAGTCGCCGCAGCTGTTCAAGCAGCTGTTGATGATCAGCGGCTACGAGCGCTACTACCAGATCGCCCGATGCTTCCGCGACGAGGACCTGCGCGCCGACCGCCAGCCCGAGTTCACCCAGCTCGACATGGAGCTCAGCTTCGTCGAGGAGGACGACGTCATCGCCGTCACCGAGGCGGTCATGCACGCCGTCTTCCAGGTGGGCGGCCTGGACATCGCGCCGCCTCCGTGGCCGCGGATGGGCTACGACGAGGCGATGCTGCGCTTCGGCTCGGACCGGCCGGACACCCGCTTCGGCATGGAGCTCTTCGACCTCTCCGAGCACCTGCGCGGCTCCGAGTTCCGCGTGTTCGAGTCGGTGCTCGCGGGCGGCGGCGCGATCCGCGCGCTCAACGCGGGCCCGCACGACATGTCGCGCTCCGAGCTCGAGGGCCTCAACGAGGTCATCCGCCGCCACGGCGGGCAGGCGGTCGCGCACGCGTACGTCGACGCCGGCGCGTGGCGCTCGCCGATCGCCAAGTTCTTCACCGAGCACCAGATGCGGGCCGCGGCCAGCGCGCTCGGCGGCGCCGAGGGCGACCTCCTGCTGTTCGTCGCCGACGAGCCGACGACCGCCGCGGAGGCGCTCGGGGCCCTGCGCCTCGAGCTGGGCCGGCGCTTCAACCTGATCCCGGCCGACCGTCACGACGTGCTGTGGGTCGTCGACTTCCCGATGTTCGGCTGGAACGCCGACGAGCAGCGCTGGGACGCGCTGCACCACCCGTTCACGGCGCCGAAGGGCTCCTTCGACGACCCCGGCTCGCTGCGCTCGCGCGCGTACGACCTCGTCGTGGACGGCTGGGAGCTCGGCGGCGGCTCGATCCGCATCAACGATCCCGAGGTCCAGCGCCAGGTCTTCGAGGCGATCGGGCTCAGCGAGGACGAGGCGGAGCGGCGCTTCGGCTTCCTGCTCGAGGCGCTGCGCTTCGGCGCCCCGCCGCACGGCGGCATCGCGATGGGGGTGGACCGCGTCGTGGCCCTGATGACGGGCCGGGAGTCGATCCGCGAGGTGATCGCCTTCCCGAAGACCGCGAGCGGCGGCGACCCGCTGACCGGCGCCCCGGCGCCCGTCGACGAGCGCCAGCTGCGCGACCTCGGACTGCGCTCAATGGTCCCCACGGGCCAGACATCCGGCCAGTCCGGCTAGAACACCTGTCAAGCTCGGCGCCCGCGCGACCGAACGGGAGAGGGTGGCCCAACTCAGCCTTCCCTACCGCATCGCGATCGTCGCCCTGCTCGTCGTGTCCGCCCTGTGGTTCACGGTGCTCCGGCCGAAGGACGCGCCCGTCCCGGCGCCGGCCTCCACCGCGCCCGGTGTGACCGGCCTGGCGAACGACACCGCCGCCGCCCAGGGCGCCGTCGCCAACAGCGCCGCGTCGGCCGCGGCCACGGCCGCCGCGACGGGCACCGACACCACGGGCGGCGCCGCGGCGCCGGCCGCCACGGCGACCGCGCCGGCCGCCACCGCCCCCGCGGCGGGCACCGCCACGCCGAAGGCCGCCGCCGCGAAGGCCGCCGCCGCCGGCGACCGCTCCGCGCCGCTGCTGCGCGCGCTGGACCGCGACCGCGCCGTCGTGCTGCTCTTCTGGAACCGCCGGGGCACCGACGACCGCGCGGTCCGCCGCGCCGTCGCCGCGGCCGACCGCCGCGACGGCAAGGTCGTCGTCAAGGTCGCCCGCGTCCGCGACGTCGGCCGCTACGGGGCGATCACCCGCGGCGTGCAGGTCGCCGGCTCGCCGACGGTCCTCGTCATCGGCCCCGATCACACGGCGAAGCCGATCGTCGGGCTCACGACGACCGGCGAGCTCGATCAGGCCGTCGGCGACACGCTCGCCGCGCACCGCGCCAAGAAGTAGCGCGACCGCTTCCCGCTGGCCGACCCGCGCCGCCCGGAACGGGGTACGGTCCCGTGCACCGACGAGCGGAGAGGCGAGATGAGCGGGAACCTGGCGGAGATCATGACCGACACGGCCGCCAAGCACGGCGACCGGCCGGCGTACAAGCTCGACGACGTCGTCGTGACGTGGGCGGCCGTCGACGAGGGCAGCGCGCGCGTGGCCGGCCTCCTGCGGGCAAAGGGCATGCAGCCCGGCGACCGCGTCGGCGTCATGCTGCCGAACGTCCCGTACTTCCCGATCGCCTACTACGGGATCCTGCGCGCCGGCGGCACCGTCGTCCCGATGAACGTCCTCCTCAAGGGGCGCGAGGTCTCCTTCTACCTCCAGGATCCCGGCGCGAAGCTGCTGCTCAGCTGGGAGGGCTTCCTCGAGGCGGCGGCCCAGGGCGCCGAGGAGGCGGGCGCCGAGGTCATCGCCGTCGCGCCCGGCGCGTTCGAGAAGCTGCTGGGCGAGGTCGAGCCGGTGCGCGAGATGGCCGACGTCGCAGACGACGACACCGCGGTGATCCTCTACACGTCGGGCACGACCGGCAAGCCGAAGGGCGCCGAGCTGACGCACCACAACCTGCGCCACAACGCCGAGGTCTCGGTCTCGACGCTGCTGGAGATGACCGAGCGCGACGTGCTGCTCGGGGCGCTCCCGCTCTTCCACAGCTTCGGCCAGACGGTCAGCATGAACTGCAGCACGCTCGTCGGCGCCTGCCTGACGCTGATCCCGCGCTTCGAACCGGGCAAGGCCCTGGAGGTCATCGAGCGCGACCGGGTCACCGTCTTCGCCGGCGTGCCCACGATGTACAGCGCGATGCTCAACCACCCCGACCGCGACGCGGTGGACGTGTCGTGCCTGCGCCTGTGCGTCTCCGGCGGCGCCGCGATGCCCGAGCAGGTCATGCGCTCCTTCGAGGAGGCCCTCGGGTGCAAGATCCTCGAGGGCTACGGCCTGTCGGAGACCTCGCCGGTCGCGTCTTTCAACCATCCCCACGAGGAGCGCAAGCCCGGCTCGATCGGCACGCCGATCAGCGGCGTGGAGATGAAGTGCGTCGACGAGGACGACAAGGAGCTCGCGCAGGGCGACGTCGGCGAGA
>JAXDHC010000413.1:0-5560 GCA_034664705.1 Solirubrobacteraceae bacterium | reverse complement strand
GTGGCGAGGTAGAGGTTGATCAGGTGGCTCCCGGCCTTCACCTGGTTGTTCCAGAAGTCGGTCGTGTGCCCGAAGCCCCGCAGCAGGACCTGGTCGCCGTGACGCAGGTGCGGCAGCAGCTCGCGCGTGGCGTTCTCGGCGGGCGTCGAGCCGTCGAGCGTCCCGCCGATCAGCAGCGTCGGGACGGCGGAGTCGCGCACCCGCGCATAGGCGTTCTCGTCAGGGCCCGCCGGCCAGGCGCGCACGAGCGCCCCTCCGGCCCACAGGAAGCGGCTGCCGGCGTCGCCGAGGACCGAGCCGGCCCGGCGGCCCCGAGCGAAGTGCGCTGCCGCCGCCGCGGCGTCGACGCGCGCCATGGCGGCCGTGTCCCCCCAGACCTGGATCCGCGGGAAGAGCAGGCTGGATGCGATCGACTGGAACCACAGGCCGCCGGCATCGCCCTCGGCAGCGGCGCGCCAGGCGTCGAGGGTCATGGGCGCCGAGATGGGCGCGGCGTCGGGTGAGGCGTCCATCAGGCCGAAGAAGGAGGCGATCTCCACGTTGCCACGGTGGATCGGGAGCAGGCCCCAGCGGCTCGGCGGGTGCGCGGCGGTGTGCCGCAAGGAGGCGATCAGGTCGCCGGACCGTGTGTGGCATGCCGGGCGCTGTCCGCACAGCGCCGCGAAGCGGCGGAGCTGCGCGTCCGTCTGCGCCGGCTGCCAGACGAAATGGCCGGGCGGGTTGACGCCGATCATCACCGACCGGCGGATGCTCCGCGGGTGACGCCACGCGTAGACGAGCGCGACGCGGGTGCCGAAGCTCTCGCTGAGCAGGTCGACCCGCCCGTAGCTCATCGCCCGCCGGGCGGCGTCGAGGTCGTCGACGCGCTCGGGCAGCGTGTAGCCGGCGAGGTCGAAGCCGTCGGCGCGCAGGCGGTCGGCGCATGAGCGCAGGGCGCGACCCGACGCGCGCAGGGCGGTCGCGCTCAGGAGGTCGGCGGTGTGCCGGCGCGCCGAGCTGACCTCGGGGCAGTCGAGTCGCGCCGACCCGTCCACGCCGCGGTAGCCGACGAGCACGAGGTCGTGATGGTCGATGTACCGGCCGGCGAACGGGAAGTCCATGTTCGACCGGCCGGGGCCGCCCTCGAGGCGGAAGATCGGTTCCGCGGGATGCGGCGACCGGGAACGGATGCGCGTCACCGGCACGGCGATGAGGCGCGACGTCGGATCGGCCCGGTTCTCCGGAACGACCAGCGTGCCGCAATCGGCGCGGAGGTCACCCTTCTCGGCGGGGTACGTGCAGCGCTCGAGGGTGAGCTGGCCGGCATGCGCGCGGGCGGGCACGGCGGCCCAGCCGGCCGGGTGCGCGAACCGGGTGTGGGCGAGGCCGGCGATGACGACGGCGATCGCCAGCAGGGCGACGATCCGCCCGGGTGTCCAGATGCGGTCCTTCGAACGGGCGTCGGTCGTCGATCTCATGCGCCGACGCTACGGTCGCGCCGGCGTCCGCACATCGTCGCGAGGCACGATCCTCCTCCGACGAGCCGACGAGGCGCACCTCCTCCTCAGGGAGGAGGCGGGACGGGCTGCTCAGGAGTACGGTCGCGTCGTGAAGCGGTTCGCGCGACGCCACGGTCTGGATGTGATGATCGCCGGGGCGGCGGTCGCGGCCGTCGTCGAGGTGCTCCTGGGCGACGACGACCCGCACGCCCCGCGCACGGCGCCGGTCCTCGCCGCCCTGGCGGCCCTTGTGCTCGTTCTGCCGCTGCTGGCGCGGCGGCGCTCACCGTTTCTGGCGCCGGCGTGGCTGTGGCTGGTGGCCGCCGCGCTGTCCTTCCTCGACGGCCGCCTCGTGGTGTCCTCGGCCGGCGTCTACGCCGCCGGCATGGTCTCCGCCTTCCTGTTCGGTTCCCTGCGCGACGAGCGGCAGGGCCGCATCGGCCTGGCGATCCTCGCGGGCGCTGCGGCGATCATCGCCCTCAACGACCCCGCGCGCTCGCTCAGCGAGGTCCTGCTGGTGCCGGCCACGTTCGCCCTCGCCTGGCTCGGCGGCTTCGCGCGGCGCGAGCGGGCCGAGCAGGCCCTGCGGGCCGAGGAACGTGCGCAGCACGCGGAGCGCGAGCGCGAGGCGGCGGCGCGGATCGCCGTCGCCGAGGAGCGCGCCCGCATCGCCCGCGAGGTCCACGACATCGTCGCTCACGCGGTCAGCGTCATGGTCCTGCAGGCCGGGGCCGTCCGCCACCGCCTGCCCGATGGCTTCAGCGAGGACGTGGAGGCCCTTCGGGGCGTCGAGCAGACGGGCCGCTCCGCCCTCGGCGAGATGCGTCGCCTGCTCGGCGCGATGCGCCGCGGCGACGACGGCCCCGAGCTGGCGCCCCCGCCCGGGCTCGGCCGGCTCGACGACCTCCTCGAGGAGACGCGCCGCGCCGGGCTTCCGGTGCAGCTGCACGTCGACGGGGAGCCGTTCCGTCTGCCGGTGGCGATCGACCTCTCCGCCTACCGCATCGTCCAGGAGGGCCTGACCAATGCCCTCAAGCACGCCCACGCCAACCAGGCCCACGTGGAGATCCGCTACGCCGCCGACGCGTTGCGCATCCAGGTCAGCGACGACGGCGACGGCGCCGCCGGTCCGGTCGGTGACGGCCTGGGACACGGCCTCGTCGGCATCCGCGAACGCGTGAAGCTCTACGGCGGCGAGATGACCGCCGCCGCAAACGGCGGCGGCTTCCGGCTCACCACCAGCCTGCCGCTGGGCGGGTACGGCTCATGAGCATCCGCGTGCTCGTGGCCGACGACCAGTCCATGATCCGCGCCGGCTTCCGCCTGCTGCTCGCCCGCGAGGCCGACATCGACGTCATCGCCGAGGCCCGCACCGGCATCGAAGCCGTCCAGCAGGCCGCACGCTTCAACCCGACCGTCGTGCTCATGGACATCCGCATGCCCGAGCTCGACGGCCTCGAGGCCACGCGGCGAATCCTCGCGGCCAACCCCTCGGCCTGCATCCTCATCCTCACGACCTTCGACGTCGACGACTACGTCTACGAAGCGCTCCACGCCGGCGCCAGCGGCTTCGTCCTCAAGGACGACCCGCCCGAGCAGCTGATCGCCGCCCTCCGCACGGTCGCCGCCGGCGACGCGCTGCTGTCGCCGTCGGTCACCAAGCGCGTGATCCGAGAGTTCGCGCGATCGCCACGTCCCGTCCCGCCCAAGGCGGTCGACGAGCTCACCGCGAGAGAGCTCGACATCTTCCGCCTGGTCGCCGAGGGGCTCTCCAACGCGGAGATCTCCGAGCGGCTGTACATCAGCGACACGACCGTCAAGACCCACGTCACCCACATCCTGAAGAAGCTCGACCTGCGCGACCGCGTGCAGGCCGTCGTGCTCGCGCATCAGACCGGGCTCTTCGACGCCGGCCCGGACGGGGAGCCGACCTGACGCGAGCCGCGGCGCCGGGGCTCCGCCGGCCCACTTGGCTCGTTGGCGCCTGACGTTGTCGCCGCCGGCGGACACCGCCGCATCGTCGTTCGAGGTCAACTTCGACGCGGTCGACGGCGACTCCATCGTCCCGCTGACGGCCGCAGCGAACATCACGGTCGAGGTGACCCCGGCCGCGCCGGCCGCCAAGCCCGTGGTCCCCGACCCGGCGCCCGCCCCGGCGCCCGCCCCGGCGCCCGCCGCGGCGCCGGCGCGCGTCGTCGTGCCGACGAACGAGCCCGTCAGGCTCGCGCCCAAGGGGGGTCCAGGCGGGGCTGCACGTCGCGCTGTCGGACAGTCCCGACACCGATCTGCGCGGCCGGCCCGCCGCCGACGTGGACGTCGTCGTCAGCACCCGGGACGCCGTCGGCCGCCGGCCGGCCACCACGCGCACGTTCCGCACGTGCGCCGTGGACGCCGAGGGCGGCGCGCCGCGCTCGCTGCACCTCACCCCGCTCCACCGCTGACGGCGCCCCGGCGCTCCCCGGATCACGGGCCGCCTGAGCCCGTCTCGAAGAACCCGGTCCGGTACGCGAGGACGACCGCCTGGACGCGATCGCGGACGCCCGGCTTCGCGCGGCGGTGGTCTTGACCGTCGTGTCGCCGGCGTACCGCCGTGGCGCGATCCGAGCGCGCGATGGCGCTGAGCGTGCCGACGACCGCGCTCTCGGACGAACGGCCAGCCCGCGCGGACGCCGTCATCCGCCGATCGGCGGATCTTCGGCCGGACGGGCGCGCGGAGGCTCAACGTCGCCGCGTGCCGCCCGATCACGCCTGAGGACATCAACCATCTTTTCGACGGGAACCAATGTTTCGTCCCAGTCTCCTCAAGAAGCTGCTCGCAGCGCCGGCACTGGCGCTCGTGCTGCTCGCGACCGTCGGCCTGCTCTCGCTGGCGGGCCTGTCGAGCGTCGCCGACCGTGGCCAGATGATGGTCGACCGGTCGGTCCGGCCGCTCGGGGACCTCGGTGCTGCGCAGGTCCTCTACAACAAGAACCGCACCATCCTGCGCGACGTGATCTTGAGGAAGGACCCCCAGGACCGCGCCGACCTCGGCAAGGCGCTCGAGGCCAACAACGCGCAGATGGACCGGCTCATCGCGAACGCCCGCCGGGCGGTCGATCCCAAGGACGCCGCGGCGATCGCGGCGCTCCAGCGCGATCTCACGGCCTACGCGCCGGCACGCGCCCAGTACGTGAAGCTCGCACTCGTGGATGACGTCGCCGGCGCGGCGGCGCTGAGCGCGAGGAACGCCGTGCTCATCACGCGCATCGGCACCCGCTTCGACGCCCTGTACGCGAGCGCGATGCGCACCGCCGCGGCCGACGGCACGGCGATGCGCGACACCTACGCCTCGCGGCGCACGCTGATCGTCGTGCTCATGGTCCTCGCGCTGGCGGCGACGCTCGTCGCGAGCGTCACGATCGCCCGGCGCCTGTCACGCACGGTTCGCACCCTGCGCGCCACCGTCACCGGCGTGCGCAGCGGCGCGATCGCGCCGCTGCAGGCGGCGCTCCGCGCGCTGGCGGCCGGCGACCTGACGCACGAGGCGCGCGCCGACGCGCCGGAGGGCAGGATCCGCTCCGACGACGAGCTCGGCGACCTCGCCGACGAGATCGAGGCGATCCGGTCGGCCACGCTGGAGTCCGTCGCCGAGTACAACGGCAGCCGCGCCGCGCTGAGCGGCGTGGTCTCCCAGGTCTCCTCGACCTCGGAGTCGCTGTCGGCCGCGTCGCAGCAGATGGCGACGACGTCCGAGGAGGCCGGGCGCGCGGTCGCCGAGATCGCCCAGGCCGTCAGCGACGTCGCCCAGGGCGCCGAGCGCCAGGTGCGCTCGGTCGAACAGGCGAGGATCGCGACCGAGGAGGTCGGCCACGCCACCGAGGCCTCCGCGCAGTCGGCGCGGTCGACCGCGCAGGCCGCCCAGGAGACGCGCGAGTTCGCGCTCGAGGGCGAGCAGGCGGTCGCCCAGGCCACCGAGGCGATGCGCCAGGTGCGCGAGTCCTCCGGCCAGGTGACCGACGCGATCCAGCTCCTGGCGGCGAAGTCCGGCCAGATCGGCGGGATCGTCCAGACGATCACCGGCATCGCCGAGCAGACGAACCTGC
>JAXDHC010000412.1:0-6810 GCA_034664705.1 Solirubrobacteraceae bacterium | reverse complement strand
CGGCGCCGGGATCGCCGCGAGGTGGACGACCGCCTCGACGCCGCGCAGGACCTCGGCGCCGGACAGCGCCTCGATCGTCTGCCCGAGGTCGGTGAGGTCGGCGGGCAGGAACGGCGCCACCGGGTCGACGGAGGGCTGGAGGTCGACGTTGAGGACCTCGTGGCCCTGCTCGAGCAGCCCGCGGACCACGGCGCGGCCGGCCTTCCCGCTGCCTCCCGTGACGACGACGTTCATGTCAGGACTCCTGCGGCGCGAGGCGCGGGATCTGGGGGCCGTGGCCCCGCCGGTACACGAGCAGCGTGCGCTTGAAGGTGATGACGATCGCGCCCTCGTGGTTGAAGCCGGTGGTGTGCACGGTGACGATCCCGGTGCTCGGGCGCGAGCGCGACGGCCGGCAGGCGAGGACCTCCGAGCGCGAGTAGATCGTGTCGCCCTCGAAGACCGGGTTGGGGAGGCGCACCTCGTCCCAGCCGAGGTTGGCCATGACGTTCTGCGAGACGTCCGTGACGCTCTGGCCGGTGACGAGGGCGAGCGTGAACGTCGAATCGACGAGACGCCGGCCGAACTCGGTCTGGGCGGCGTAGTGGGCATCGAAGTGGATCGGCGCCGTGTTCTGCGTGAGCAGCGTCGTCCAGACGTTGTCCGTCTCGGTGACGGTGCGCCCGAGCGGGTGCTCGTACACGTCGCCGACCTCGAAGTCCTCGAAGAAGCGCCCGCGCCAGCCGGGACGCACGTGCCCTGCCTCGGGCGCGGCCGGGCGATCCTGCTCCGAAGGGGTCGGGTCCATGGGCTGCCTCCTGCCTGGCCCGCGCGCGGTGGCGCGCGGCGTCGAAACGCGTCCGCTGCAACGTACCGGTGACGGGTGCCCGCGCGGGCGCCGACCCCCGGCGCTCAGCGGCGGCGGACGGAGAAGCCGGTGGTGGCGGGCGCGGAGCGCTCGCCGTCGACCGTCGCGACCAGTCGCGCGCGGTAGGTGCCCGTGGGCCGGCGCGACGTGACGCCGCGGTCGCCGATCGCCAGGTGGTTGGCGCCGGCGCGGCCGGAAGCCGCGACCGTCGCCGCGACGCGGTAGCGGCAGTCGCCGGCGGAGCACACGCGCTTCTGCAGCTGGGCCGTGACCCTCCCGGAGTCGCCGAGGCGGAAGCTGAGGACGGCGGGCCGCGGCGTGCAGCGTGACCGCGTCGTGCGACAGAGCGTCGCGGTCGGCTTCGTGGCGATCAGGCGGCTGAGCGACGGCGCGGGCGAGACGGGCGTGAGGGGGTCGGCGGGCGCGGGCAGCGGGTGGGCCGGCGCGGGGCGCGGCGCCGGGGCGGGCGCGGGGACGGGCGCCGGGGCCGGTGTGGGCGCCGGGGCCGGCGCGGGTTCCGGGGCCGGCTCGGTGCGGCTCGGCGGCGGCGGGTCGCAGGCGTCCCCGTCGCCGTCGCCGTCGCCGTCGACCTGCGTCGGGTTGGACACCGTCGGGCAGTTGTCGGCGGCGTCGGCCACGCCGTCGCCGTCGCCGTCGGCGACGACCACGGACTGTCCCGTCAGCGAGAGTACGCCGCGGACGCCGCTGTCGGCGTTGAGCCGTGCGCCGGTGGCGGCCCGGCCGGCGAGCTGTGGCTTCGGCTCGGCGGCGTCGAGCAGCGCCCGCTGGAGCTGCGCGGCGCTCAGCGACGGGGCGGCCTGGCGCATGAGGGCGAGCACGCCGGCGGCGTGCGGCGTCGCCATCGACGTGCCGTTCATGTAGACGTAGTTGCTGCCGCCCAGGCCGTAGTCGGACAGGATGCTGACGCCGGGCGCGAACAGGTCGACGTTCGCGGCGCCGACGTTCGAGAAGCTCGCGATCTGGTCGCGGTTGTCCGTCGCGCCCACGCAGACGATGTTCGGCGCCGGAATCGCGCACGGGTAGGCCGGCGTCGCGTCGACGTCGCGGCCGTCGTTGCCGGCGGCCACGACGTAGACCGTGTCCGGATGGGCGAGGATCGCGTCGCGCTGGGCCCGCGACATGGTGTTCGAGCCGAGGCTCGCGTTGACGATGGGTATGCCCATGTCGCCGGCGTAGGCGAACGCGGCCGCGACGCCGGACGAGCTGCCCGAGCCGTTCGCGCCGAGGACGCGCAGCGGGAGGACCCGCGCGCCGGGGGCGACGCCGCTGATGCCGACGGTGTCCTGCGCGGCGGCGATCGTGCCCGAGACGTGCGTCCCGTGGCCGTGCAGGTCGGCGGGCACGTTGTCGTCGTCGATCCAGTCCCAGCCGCGCCAGTCGTCGACGAAGCCGTTGTGGTCGTCGTCGACGCCGTTGCTCTCCTTGCCGCCTCCGGTCTCGCCGGGGTTCGTGGCGAGCTTCGACGCCAGGTCGGGGTGGGTCGCGACGATGCCGGTGTCGACGACCGCGACCTTCGCGCCGATGCCCGTCGCGCCGAGCGCCCACGCCTCGGGACCGTCGATGTCGGCGTCGGCCAGGCCGGTGCGCCCGCCGATCGTCTGCCCGGTGTTGCGCAGGCCCCACAGCGAGTTCCAGTACGGATCGGCGGTCTGGGCGTGCACGGCCGCGTCGGGCTCGGCGTAGAGGACGCCGGGGTCGGACTGCAGGGCGTCGATCGCCTCGGTCAGCTGCCCCGGATCGGCGCGGACGACCTCGGTGTCGGTCACGGGCAGCATCGTCTGAAGGCGGACGTCGGCGTCGGCGCGGACCTCGGCGCGCTCGGCGCCGTCGAGGCCGGGCTTGCGCTTGACGACGATGTCGCGGACGCCGGCCTGCTCGAGCGCGGCCGCGTCGGGCTCGCCGGCGGCGCGCGCAGGGGCCGGCGCCGCGACGAGCGCGGTGACGGCGGTGAGCAGCGCGAGGGCGCGGGCGGTGGCGGCGAACGCCATGCCGGGGTCATCGACCGCTCGCGCAACATCTCCAGCGACCCGCCTGCCACTCGGCGGGTGTACGGGGCGACGAGTGGCCGGATGGACGAGGCGAGCGGTCGCGTGCCAGGACGCGCGTCGCACGCGATGATGCCTCGCCATGAGCTCCCGCACGATCCTGACGCTCGGCGCGCGCAACCTCGGCGGCGCGATCGTCGACCACTTCGTCGCCCAGGGCTGTAACGCCGCCGCGGTCGCGCGCAGCGACGAGACGCTGGCGGCCGTGCGCGACCGCGGCGCGCTGGCGATCCGGGCCGACGCGGCGGATCCGGCGGACCTCGAGCGGGCCATGACGACCGCCCGCGACGAGCTCGGGTCGCTCGACGTGATCGTCAACGCGGTGACGGCGAGCCGCCCGCGCGAGGGCGAGCCGTGGGGTGGCGGGCCGATCGCCGAGGGGACGCTCGACGGCTTCCGCGGCTGGGCCGTCGCGGTCGCCGAGCAGAGCTTCGCGTTCCTCTCGACCGGCGCCCGCGCGTTGCGCGCCGGCGGCAGCGGCGGCACGCTGATCCAGGTCACCGGCGGGTCGTCGCGCCGCGCGATGCCCGGGCGCGGCCCGTGGGCGGCCGGCGCGTTCGCCTCGCGCGCGCTGACCCAGGCGGCGGCGCAGGAGCTGCGGGGCGAGGGGATCCACGTGGCGCTGCTCATCGTCGACGCGACGATCGAGTCGCCCAAGACGGCCGGCCGCACGCGCGACACGCCCCGCGCGGCGCTCGCCGACATGGGCCGCATCGCCGAGGCGGTGCGGTTCCTCGCCGAGCAGGACCCGCGCGCCTACACGCACGAGCTCGCGGTCACGCCGGCGGGGGAGACGTGGGTGCCGTGACCGGGCGGCGGCGGCGCGCCGTTCAGCGTCGCGCCGGGGCGGCGTCGCCGACGCGCGGCAGCACCGCGTCGGCGTAGAGCGCGATGAGCCGCTCCTGGTCGCGGCCGCACTGCTGGACGACGACGTGGTCGAAGCCGGCGTCCGCGAGCTCGCGGACGGCGGCGAGGTGCTCGTCGGCGTCGCCCGAGCAGAGGATCGCCTCCGCGACGTCCTCCTCGCGCACGCGCGCGACCGCCTGCTCGAAGTGCTCCGGCGTCGGCAGCTCCTGGCCCACCTCGCCCTGCAGGCCGGCGGTCGGCCAGGTCGCAAGCGCGATGCGCCGCGCCTCCGCGTCGTCGGCGGCCACGCAGGTGTCGAGCTTGGCGTAGCACGGCTTCCCGGCGCCGCCCGCGTCGCGGAAGGCCTCGACGAGCTCGGCCTCGGGGGCGACGTGCATGTAGCCGTCGCCGATGCGCCCGGCGAGCCGGGCCGACTGCGGGCCGAAGCCGGAGACGACGACCGGCGGCGGCGTCTCGGGCAGCGTGAACAGCCGGGCGTGCTCGACGGTGTAGTGGCGGCCGCGATGCGAGCGCACGACCTCGCCCGTCCAGAGCGCGCGCATGATCTCGACGGCCTCCTCGAGCATCTCGCGCCGGACGGGCGCCGACGGCCAGGGATCGCCGAGCACGGCCTCGTTCAACCGCTCGCCGGTGCCGACGCCGAGGAAGAAGCGCCCCGGCAGCATCGCCGCGGCCGTCGCCGCGGCGTGGGCGACGATCGCCGGGTGCATCCGCACGGTGGGGCACGTCACGGCCGTGCCGACCGGGATGCGCTCCGTGACCTGGGCGATGGCGCCCAGCACGCCCCAGACGAAGGCCGACTCGCCCTGCGCCCGCGTCCACGGGTGGAAGTGGTCGGAGATCGTGAGGAAGTGGAAGCCCGCCTCCTCGGCCCGCCGCGCGGTGGCGATGAGGACGTCCGGCGGATGCTCCTCGGCCGACAGGTGCAGCCCGATCCGCAGCCCGGGCCGGCTCACCCGCGCTCGTCCATCGCCGCGACCGGCTGCCCGTTGCGCATGCCGACGCACTCCCCGGCGCCGCGGCGGCGAAAACGGCGGCGCTACGCCGCCGCGCGCGCCGCGGGCGCCGCGACCACCGCCGCGCCGGCCGGCTGCCAGAGCGCGCTGTCGCCGAGGCCGACGCGCCGGATGCGCCCCTCGGCCACGTGCCCGACCAGCGCGGCCTCGGCCGCCTCCGGGTCGGGAGCGTCGTTGCCCGGCGTCATCACGGCGGCGATCTCGGCGGTCACGAGCCCGTCGGGGAAGGCCGCCACCACCTCGAGCGGGTCGTCGGGCGCGGGGCGGCGATCGAGCGTGGGGTCGAGGTTGGCGACCACGACGTCGTAGGCCTCCACCGGCTGGAAGCCGCCCGCTTCGAGGCGGCGCTCGCCGGTGTCGAAGAGGAGCGACGGCGCCGTGTAGCGGACCGGGCCGTCGGACTGCGCCGCCTTGCCCTGGAACTCGGTCGCGCCGCCCTCGGCCGTGCGCGCCTCGGCGCGGTCGGCCTCGTAGGCCTCGGTGACGTCGGGGTCGTCGAGCGCGCCGACGATCTCGCGCGCGTCGAGCCCGGGGACGGCCTCGAGGGCGCGGGCGATGTCGGCGTCGTCGTCGAGCAGCAGCGGCGTCGTGAACCACCCGAACTGCAGCGCCCGGAACGCGGCGTACTCCCGCTCGGGCCGGTGCAGGCGCGTCGCCACGATCGCGCGGCAGGCCCGGCCGGTGCCGACCATGCGAGCGCGGGGCTCGGTCGCGAACGGCATGCCCCAGCGCCGGCGGAACGTGAGGTACCCGCGGGCCGCGCGGTCCGGCGTGTAGCCGCGGTCGATGTACTGCTGCGCCTGCTCGGTGAGCCCGATGGTGACGAGGCGCCAGTCGAGCTGGTCGCCGTAGCGCCAGTGCAGCACGGCGAGTGCCGGGCTCGCCGAGTACGCCCATGGGCATCCGGGGTCGGTGAAGTGCGTGACCGAGATCGCCATGCCTCCATGGTTGCAGAGGCAATCAGTGGGCGATCGCTCGAGGCGGCTGATGTGTTCGGCGCCCGATGGACCGCGAAGCGGTCGGGGCAACATGCAGGCGCCGGCGCAGTGAGGGTTTCAGGTGCCTCCGCTGCGGGGGAAGCAGCTTTCACGGTGGCATTCGTGCATGACAGGGCCCCAGCGCAGGCCGAGCGGCGCTTCAACAAGTCCACGAGCACGGTCAAGGCCGTGCGGCTCCTCGACGCGGACCGCGATCTCGCGGGCCGGCTCGGGGCCAACGTGGCCGAGGCGCGTGCCGCGGCGGTGGCCGGCGCGGTGACGCTGCCGCGCGGGCGCTGGAACCCCGCGATCGCGGCAAAGCGGATCCGCGGCGGCTTCGGCCTGCTCGTGCTCCGCGGCCTGCTGATGCGCGACCTCGAGGGCTCCGAGGCGCTGGGCGCCGAGCTGCTCTCCGAGGGCGACCTGCTCGGCCCCGACGACGGCTCGGAGGAGCGGCTGCTCGGCCTCCAGCCGCAGTGGGAGATCCTCGAGCCCGCACGCCTGCTCGTGCTCGACAGCGCCTTCGCGCAGCGGATCGCCGCGTTCCCCGCGCTCGGCGGGGCCCTGGTCGAGCGCGCCCACGAGCGCGCCCGCCGGACGGCCATCGCGCTCGCGCTCAGCCACCTGCCGCGCGTGGAGGACCGTCTGCACCGCCTGCTCTGGCACCTCGCCGATCGCCGCGGACGCGTCTCGTCCGAGGGCATCGTCCTCTCGCTGCCGCTCACCCAGGAGCAGCTCGGCCGCCTCGTCGGCGCGCGCCGGCCGACGGTCTCGCTCGCGCTGCGCAGCCTGCGCGCGCGCGGCGTGGTCCGCCGGGGACAGGCCGACGAGTGGATCCTCTCGCTCGAGCCGCCGGTCCCGCCGGTCGCCGAGCCGACCGACAACGGCGCGTAGCGCGTCACGCCCGCGGCGCGGCTCGTCGCGGCCTGAGCCGGCGGCGGAGCGGAGCGGGCCCGGCGGGCGCTACGCGCCGTTGTCGGTCGGATCGGCGACCGGCGGGACCGGCGGCTCGAGCGACAGGATACACTCGTCGGCCA
>JAXDHC010000411.1:0-2965 GCA_034664705.1 Solirubrobacteraceae bacterium | reverse complement strand
GCCGGCTGCACGGCCCTCATCCAGGCCGGCGACGAGGACTTCGGCCTCGCCCCCCTCGAAGCGAACGCCGCCGGGCGCCCCGTCGTGGCCTACGGCGTCAGCGGCGCCCTGGAGACCGTCGTGGACGGCGTCACCGGGGTCCTGTTCCACAAGCCCTCGCCCGCAAGCCTGTGCGACGCCATGGACGATCTCGAGAGCCGCACGTGGGACCCGCACGCGCTGCGCGCGCACGCCGCCAGCTTCAGCAAGGACGGCTTCAAGAGGCGCATCCAGGAGGTCGTCGACGACGCCCTGGGCGGCCGGCTGCCCGCGACCCGCACGGGCTGAGTCATCGCCGTGAAGGTCGCGCTCGTCCACGACTACCTGACCCAGCGCGGCGGCGCCGAGCGCGTGGTGCTCGCCCTCCAGGAGCTGTTCCCCGACGCACCCGTCTACACGAGCATGTACGACCCGGACGGCACCTTCCCGGCCTACGCCGACCGGGACATCAGGACGACCTTCCTCCAGCACGTCCCGCACAAGGGCAATGCCTCGCGCGCGCTGCTCATGCTCTACCCCCTCGCCTTCTCCCGCCTGCGGCTGGAGGGCTATGACCTGGTGCTGTCGAGCTCCTCCGGATGGGCTCATGGCGTCGATCCCGGCGGAGCCCTGCACGTGTGCATGTGCTACACGCCCGCCCGCTGGCTGTACCTCCAGGAGTCCTACTTCGGCCGCAACGGCCCCGTGCCGTCCTGGTGGCGGTATCCGCTCCAGCCGGCGCTGCAGGGCCTGATCCGCTGGGATCAGCGGGCCGCCCGGCGCGTCGATCACTACCTGGCGATCTCGCACGCGTCGGCCGACCGTGTCCGCCACTTCTACGGGCGCCCGGCCACCGTGGTCCACGGGCCGATCGAGCTCGACCGCATCGCCTTCGCCGGCGAGTCGGCGCCCGCGACGCCTCCGTACTACATGACGCTCGCGCGGCTGCTGCCCTACAAGCGCATCGACCGCGCGATCGAGGCATGCCGGCGGCGCGGGTCGCGGCTCGTCGTGGTGGGTCGCGGGCCGGCGGCGGCGGGCCTGCGCGAGATGGCGGGACCGCTCGTCGAGTTCCACGAGCGTGTCTCCGACGAGGAGCTCAACCGGCTCCTGGCCGGCTGCACGGCCCTCATCCAGGCCGGCGACGAGGACTTCGGCCTCGCCCCCCTCGAAGCGAACGCCGCCGGGCGCCCCGTCGTGGCCTACGGCGTCAGCGGCGCGCTGGAGACGGTCGTCGACGGCGTCACCGGGGTGCTCTTCCACGAGCCCTCGCCCGAGAGCCTCAGCGACGCGATGGACGACCTCGAGCGCCGCGCCTGGGACCCGCACGCGCTGCGCGCGCACGCCGCCAGCTTCAGCAAGGAGCGCTTCAAGGCTCGCGTGGTCGAGGCCGTCGACGACGCGCTCGCCGGCCGGCTGCCGGCCACGCTCGCGGGGTGACCGCCGCCCCGAAGGCGCCCAGCGCTCCGCTCACGCTGCGATGGTCGCCACCGTGGTCTCGCCCGGCGCCGGCCGGCGCACCCAGACGATGTCGCCCGCTTCGAGCTCGAGCTCGGCCGCCTCGTCGCGCGTGAGCTGCGCGGTCAGCGACTCGCCCCCGTCGAGGACGAGCTCGACGCGCACCTCGAAGCCGAGATGGACGACGCGGGAGACCATCGCCTCCAGCGCGCCTTCGTGCGGCTCGGAGTGCAGGCGCAGGTCGTGCGGGCGCACGAGCGCGTCGCCGAACTGCGCGACGGGCCCGAGGAAGCCCATGACGAACGCGTTGGTCGGATGCTCGTAGAGGTCGCTCGGCCCGCCGACCTGCTCGACGTGCCCCTGGTTGAGGACGACGATGCTGTCGGCGATCTCCATCGCCTCCTCCTGGTCGTGCGTCACGATCACCGTCGTGACGTGGACCTCGTCATGGAGGCGGCGCAGCCAGTCGCGCAGCTCGGCGCGCACGCGCGCGTCGAGGGCGCCGAAGGGCTCATCGAGCAGGAGCACCTCGGGCTCGACGGCGAGCGCGCGGGCGAGCGCCATGCGCTGGCGCTGGCCACCGGACAGCTGCGACGGATAGCGGCGCTGGTAGCCGTCGAGGCCGACGATCCGCAGCAGCTCGTCGACCTTCTCGGCGATCTCGGCCTTCGGGCGCCGGCGCACGCGCAGCCCGAAGGCGACGTTCTCGCGCACGGTCATGTGCTTGAACGCGGCGTAGTGCTGGAAGACGAAGCCGATCCCGCGCCGCTGGGGCGGCAGGCCGGTGGCGTCGCGGCCCGAGATCGAGACCGTTCCTGAGTCGGGCGTCTCCAGCCCGGCGATCACCCGCAGGAGCGTCGACTTGCCCGAGCCGCTGGGGCCGAGCAGCGCCGTCAGCGAGCCGTCGGCTACCTCGAGCGAGACGCCGTCGAGCGCCTGGAAGTCGCCGAAGCGCTTCCCCACGTCGGTCACCGCGATCACTGGTCGTCCCTCCTGGGCTTCAGCTGGGTCATCACGAGCAGGGTCACCAGCGCGATGAGCGCCAGCAGCGCCGAGGCGGCGTACGCGCCGGCCACGTCGAAGTTCTGAAAGCGGTTCTCGACGAGGAGCGTCAGCGTGTCGGTCTGGCCGGCGATCTTGCCCGACACGACGCTCACCGCCCCGAACTCGCCGATCGCGCGCGCCGTCGAGAGGACGATCCCGTAGCCGATGCCGTCGCGGATCGACGGCTGGGTGATGCGCAGAAACGCCTGCCACCGCGAGGCGCCGAGCGTCGCGGCCGCCTGCTCCTGCTCGTCGCCGACCTCGCGGAGGACCGGCTCGACCTCCCGCACGACGAACGGCAGGCACACGAAGATCGTCGCCAGCACCATGCCCGGCATGGCGAAGATGACCTGGACCCCGTGGTCGGCGAGCCATCCGCCGACCCATCCGTTCCGCCCGTACACGAGCAGCAGCGCGAGGCCGATGACGACCGGCGAGATCGCGA
>JAXDHC010000410.1:0-4801 GCA_034664705.1 Solirubrobacteraceae bacterium | reverse complement strand
CACGGGCGCGGGCGACGCGGGCGCTGAGCTCCTGGACGTCGCGCGGCACGCGCAGCATCCAGCCGCGGTCGCGGAAGTGGCGCTTGAGCTCGCCGGCGATCGTGGGCACCGCGAACGTGGCGAAGCGCACCTCGCGCGAGATGTCGAAGCGGTCGATGGCCTTGAGGAGGCCCACGCACGCGACCTGCTCGAGGTCGTCGAGCGGCTCGCCGCGGCCGGCGTAGCGGCGCGCGAGGCTGCGCGCGAGCGGCAGCATCGTCTCGGCAAGCTCATCGCGCGCGGCACGATCCCCGTCCTCGTGCCAGCGCCGGAGTAGCTCGCGCGTTCCTGGCGCGAGTTGCATATCGCCCTCTCCCCTTTTCCGGCTAGCGGTCCGACCATCCTCGCGGTCCACGCGTCCGCGACAAGGTGGACGGGCCCGGTCATGTGGGATACGTCATGATGTGGCGCGGTGATCAGGGTGGACAGACCCGGTCAGACCATCAGCGCGACACGCTTCGCCGAGCTCGCGGGCGTCTCCCGCGAGCGTCTTCGGACGTGGGAGCGCCGGTACGGGTTCCCGGTCCCGGATCGCGTGGGGAGCGGCTCGCGGCGGTATCGCGTCGCCGACCTGCAGCGGGTCGTCGCGGTGCGGCGGGCCGCGGCCGACGGCATGCCGATCGCCGACGCCATCTCGCAGGCCGTGGCCGACGCGGCTCCCGGGCCGCCGGCCGCCGAGTCGCTCGCCGCGCTGGTCGAGCACCTGCCGGTGCCCGTCGCGGCGCTGTCGGGCCCGGCGCCGCTGCGGATCGAGTACGTCAACGCCGCCCTGCAGCGGCTCCCCGGCGCGCCGCGCCCGGGCGCCGATCTGACGCGGGCGCTGCCCGAGTTCGCCGGGACGCCGTGCGAACGGGCGCTACGGCGCCTGTTCGCCAGCGACGCCGGGCCGGTGGAGACCCATCACCCGGCGTGGGGCGGTCACGCGCGACACGCCGCGCGATCGACCCTGTTCCGGTTGCCGACGCGCCCCGCGGAGCGCCCGCTCGTGGCGATGGTGGGCCTCGAGGGCGACGGCGAGCGCGCCGCGCGCACAGCGCTCGCCGCGCAGCGCAGGGAGCTCGACGAGCTCCGCCGCCGCCATGCCCGCCACGAGCGCTGGCTCGAGGCCCTCGCGCTGCTCGCCGCCGCGCTCCAGCGCCAGCCCGACTCGGGGCGCGCGATCGCGGAGAGCCTCGACGTCGTCGTGCGCCAGACCGGCACCGTCGACGCCGCCCTGGCCCATCACGTCGCCGGGCAGCTCGTGCTGAGCCGGTCGCACCGCGGCCGGCTGGAGCCGAGCGCGGTCACCGTCGCCGCCCATCCCGCGTTGTCACGGGCGCTCGCGGACGGCGAGGCGCTCTGGCTGGACTCCGTGGCCGCGTCGGCGTTCGGAGTCCCGGCCGACCTGCGCGCCTGCGTCGTGCCGGTGGCCGTGGCCGGCGGGGCGCTCGGCGTGCTGCTCCTCGCGCTCGAGGACGTCGAGCCGCTCGACGCCGACACGCGCAGCCTGCTGCGGGCCATCGCCGCGGCGTTCGGCTTCGCGCTGCTGCGCGACCGGCTCGTCGACGAGCTGCGCGAGGCGATGCGCCACCCGCCGGCCACGGGCCGAGGGCCGGCCGAGCGGGACTAGGAGCCGTGCGGCGGCTCGTCCGCCGGCGCGTGCGCGACCGCGCGCAGCCGGGCGATCGACTGGCGGATGATCCGCGAGACCTGCATCTGCGAGACGCCGATGCGCTCGCCGATCTCGGCCTGGGTGAGGTCCTCCTCGAAGCGCAGCCGCAGCACCTCGCGCTCGCGCGGCGTGACGGCGCGCATGAGCTGCTCGAGGGTCGCGCGGTGCTCGGCGAGCCCGAACCCCTCCTCGGCGGTGCCGACGGTGTCGCCGAGCGTCTCCCCCGCCTCGTCCTCGTTGCCACGCGGCGTGGAGAGCGACGTGGCGCGGTAGGCGCCGGAGGCCTCGAGCGCCTCGAGGACGTCCTCCTCCTCGATCCCGACGGCCACGGCGATCTCGGCGACGGTCGGCTGGCGGCGCAGGTCGGTCGCGAGCTCGCTGACCTTGCGATCGACGCGGAGGGCGAGCTCCTGCAGGTCGCGCGGGACGCGCACCGACCACGTGCGGTCGCGGAAGTAGCGCTTGATCTCGCCGAGGATCGTCGGGACCGCGTAGCTGGAGAACGCCACGTCGCGGCTGAGGTCGAAGCGGTCGATCGCCTTGACGAGGCCCAGGCACGCGACCTGGAAGAGGTCGTCGAAGGGCTCCTCCGGGCGCTGGTAGCGCCGCGCGAGCTGGCGCGCGAGCGGCAGGAAGCGCTCGACGAGCAGCTCGCGGTCGACGGGATCGCGGCGGTCGAGGTAGCGCTCGAAGAGGGCGCGGTCCTCCGTGGCGCGGTCACCCGGACGGCGCGACTCGTCGCCGCCACCACCAGGTCCGGCGCCGCCGGGACGCGGCGGCATCATGGAGCGCATATCGCTCGCGAGCAGGACGTGGTCGGGTGAACGTCGATGTAGGGCCTCGATGCCATGCGCTCTCGTGCGAGGGGGAGCGCCGGATCATCGGGCGCGTCGGGGTCCGGCGGGGGCATGGGCCGGGAACTGCGAGAGGCATTCTATCGCCCGACGCCTCCCGGTAGGGTCCGCCCTCGAGACCTGGCGTGCCCGACCACGACGAACCCATCACTCCGGAACGCCGGCTGAAGATCCTCCTCGCCGACGAGGACGAGGGCGCGCTGCGCATCACCGCGGCGACGGTTCGCGAGCTGGGCCACGAGGTGGCCGAGATGGCGATCGGCGTGCAGGCGGCCACGGAGGTCATCGCGCGTGACGATCCGGACCTCTCGATCGTGGTCGTCTACCACGACGACGGCTACGCGCTGGAGATGATCGAGGAGGTGTGCGAGTACGCCCGCGGACCGGTCATCGCGCTGCTCGACAACGAGGATCCGCGGTTCGTCGCCGAGGCGGCCGAGCGCGGCATCCACGCGTACGCCCGCACCGGCACGCCGGAGTCGATCCAGGCGGCGATCGAGGTCGCGGTGCGCCGCCACGAGGAGCTCCGCCGGCTCACCGATCACGTCGAGCGCCTGGAGTCGGCGCTCGAGCGGCGCGCGGTCATCGAGCGGGCGAAGGGCATCCTGATGGAGCGCCACGGCGTCGACGAGCGAACCGCGTTCGACCGCCTGCGCAGCCATGCCCGCAGCCGCAGCCGCGCGGTGGTGGACGTCGCCGCATCGGTGGCCGAGGGCCACGCCCTGCTGCCGCGCGCACGCGATTAGTGCGAACCAGCGGGGGGAATCCTTGAGCCACGCCCGAAACGGGCGTCGACGGACCCACCCCCCCAAGGAGAGTCACATGATCGGCATCCACATCGCCGTCCTGCTCGCGGCGTTGGTGTACTGGCTCTGCGTCATGCTCGGCCTGCCCGCGATCGTCGGCATCGTCGCCGCGATCCTCGTGCTGCTCGCGGGCGTCGGCACAGGCGGCTACGGCTACCGCGGCTGGAGTGGCCGCCGCCTCTAGCCCGACCGACGTTCCCGACGCGCCCGGCGACAGCGACGCCGGGCGCGTCGCGTACCTCCCCGTCCTCAAGCGCGCGTTCGCCACCTTCCGCGCGCACGAGATGACCGATCGCGCCGGGACGCTCACGTACTTCGCGATGATGTCCCTGTTCCCGGCGCTGCTGCTCGGCGTGACGATCCTCGGCATCTTCGGCCAGCAGGGCCTCGTCGAGCAGGCGAGCGACTACCTCCTCGAGAACGGCGCGGACCCGCAGTCGGCGGCCGTCGTGCGCAGGGCGCTGAGCAACGTGATCGCGGCGTCGGGCGGCGCGCTCGGCTTCGCGCTCGTCATCTCGATCGTGCTCGCGCTGAACGGCGGGTCCGGCGCGTTCGCGGCGGCCGGGCGGGCGATGAACGTCGCCTACGGCGTCGAGGAGACGCGCGGGTTCGTCCGGCGCAAGCTCACCGACGTCGGCGTGATGCTCGCCGTGATCGTCCTCTTCGCCGTGGTCCTCGTCGCGGTCTTCCTGGGCGGGCAGATCGCCGACGACGTGCTCGGCACGATCGGCCTCGGCAGCACCGCCGCGGCGGTGTGGTCGGTCGGCCGCTGGCCGGTCGCCCTGTTGGCGGCGATGCTGGCCTACGCGCTCGTGTACGCCTTCGCGCCGAACGTGGTCCCCCGCCGGCTCGTGTGGATCACGCCGGGCGCGGCGATCGGCGTCGTGCTGTGGATCCTCCTGTCGCTGGCCTTCGCGATCTACATCCGCAACTTCTCCACGTACGGCGCGGCCTACGGCGCGTTCGGCGCCGCGATCGTGATGCTCCTCTGGCTCTACCTGTCGGCGAACGCGTTCCTGTTCGGCGCCGAGCTCAACGCCGAGTTCGAGCGCGCGAAGGCGGGCCTGCGCTCCGCGCCGCCGCCGCCGAGCCCACCGCCGAGCGCGGACGTGCCGGTCCCGGCGGCCGGCCGGCCGTCGGGGTCGTAGGGCCGGCGCCCCGCCGTCCGCGGCGGCACCCTCCGCGCCGCCGCCACCGTCCGGGCTGGGCGCTCAGGCCGGCGCAGCCTCCCGGCGTCGCGGGCGCGGCGCCGGCGGGAAGACCGGCGCGGCGTCCATCGCGATGAGCTCGTCGGCGAGCGCGAGGGCGCGGACGTGGCCCTCGCTGCCGGAGCGCTGCAGCGCGCGGGCGAGGTGCATGCCGACGCGCTCGAGCTCGATCGAGGACCCGGGCAGCGAGAGCTCGGGGCGGCCGCTGAGCCAGCGGCGCACGCGGGAGCGCTGGTCGTGCAG
>JAXDHC010000409.1:0-5791 GCA_034664705.1 Solirubrobacteraceae bacterium | reverse complement strand
GGCCCGCTGCCCCCGGTGGCGCCGACGCCCGCCCGCCCGCGCCCGGAGTTCTCGTCGAACATGCCGCGCGAGCAGTTCGAGGCGATGGTCGCGCGGATCGTCGAGTACGTCCACGCCGGCGACGCCTTCCAGGTCGTGCCCTCCCAGCGCTGGAGCGCCGACCTCGACGCCGACCCCTTCTCGATCTACCGCGGCCTGCGGGTCGTCAACCCCAGCCCGTACATGTACTTCCTGGACTTCCAGGACTTCCAGATCGCCGGCGCGAGCCCCGAGCCGCTGCTGACGGTCGCCGGCCGCCACATCTCGACGCGCCCGATCGCCGGCACGCGCCCGCGCGGCGCCGACGCCGCCGAGGACGCCGCCATCGCCGAGGGGCTCCTCGCCGACGAGAAGGAGCGCGCCGAGCACGTGATGCTCGTCGACCTCGGGCGCAACGACCTCGGCCGCGTGTCCGAGTACGGATCCGTGACCGTCGACACGTTCATGGCCGTCGAGACGTACTCGCACGTCATGCACATCGTCTCGAGCGTGTCGGGCACCCTGCGCGAGGGCGTGGGGGCGATGGACGCGCTGCGCTCCGTGCTGCCCGCCGGGACGCTCAGCGGCGCGCCGAAGGTCCGCGCGATGCAGATCATCGACGAGCTCGAGCCGATCAAGCGCGGCGGCTACGGTGGCGCCATCGGGTACCTCAGCTACGCCGGCGACCTCGACACCTGCATCCACATCCGCACGGTCGTCATCAAGGACGGCCGCGCGCACGTGCAGGCCGGCGGCGGCACGGTCGCCGACGCCAAGCCCGAATACGAGTTCGCGGAGTCCGAGGCCAAGGCGCGCGCCGTGCTGCGCGCGATCGAGCTGGCGCTGGAGCAGCCCGACTGGCCATGAGGGTCCTGGCGATCGACAACTACGACTCGTTCACCTACAACCTCGTCCAGAACCTCGGCGAGCTGGGGGGCGAGCTCGAGGTCGTGCGCAACGACCGCGCCGACGTCGACGAGCTCCTCGAGCGCGGCTACGACCGCGTCGTCATCTCGCCCGGGCCGTGCACGCCCGACGAGGCCGGGATCTCGCTCGAGGCGGTGCGCCGCTTCCCGGAGGCGGGCGTCCGGACGCTCGGCGTGTGCCTCGGGCACCAGTCGATGGCGCAGGCGTTCGGCGGGCGCGTGATCCGCCACGAGCCCGTCCACGGCAAGACGACGACCATCGAGCACGACGGGCGCACGCTGTTCCAGGGGCTGCCCTCGCCGCTCACCGTCGGGCGCTACCACTCGCTCGTGGTCGCCGAGGACCTTCCCGACGCGTTCGAGGTGTCGGCGCGCGGCGGCGGCGTCGTCATGGCGATCCGCCACCGCGACCTCCCGGCCGAGGGCGTGCAGTTCCACCCCGAGTCGGTGCTCACCGACTCCGGGAAGCGGATGCTCCAGAACTTCCTCGCCGAGTGAGGATCCCCGGGTGCCCAACGACATCCTGACCCGCGCGATCGACGCGCTCGCGTCCGGCCGCGACCTGCCCCGCGAGCAGGCCGGCGCGGTGCTGAACGAGATCATGCGCGGGGACGCCGGCGACGCCCAGATCGCCGCCTTCCTCATCGCCCTGCGCACGAAGGGGGAGACGGTCGACGAGCTGGCCGGCCTCGCCGGCACCATGCGCGCGCTCGCCACGCCCGTCCCGTGCGCGCGGCACGACCTCGTCGACACGGCCGGCACGGGCGGCGGGCGCACGACGTTCAACGTCTCGACCACCGCCGCCCTGATCGCGGCCGGCGCGGGCTGCGCGATGGCCAAGCACGGCAACCGCTCCGCCACGAGCCTGAGCGGCTCGGCCGACGTGCTCGAGGCGCTCGGCGCCCGCATCGACCTGGGGCCCGACGCCGTGGCCAGCTGCATCGACCACGCCGGCTTCGGCTTCATGTTCGCGCCGACCCACCACCAGGCCACGCGCTTCGTCGTCCCCGTCCGCAAGGAGCTCGCCGTCCGCACGATCTTCAACTTCCTGGGGCCGCTGACGAATCCCGCCGGCGCCCGCCGGCAGCTCATCGGCGTCTCGGATCCCGCCTTCCTCGACCGGATGGCGGGAGCGCTCGCGCGCCTGGGGTGCGACCGCGCGTTGCTAGTGTCCAGCGAGGATGGCCTGGACGAGATGAGCACGTCTGCGCCGACGCACGTCGTCGAGGTCAACGGCGACTCCATCCGGCGCTACGTCGTGACGCCCGGCGACGTCGGCATCGAGCCGGCGCCGTTCGACGCCGTTCGCGGCGGCACGCCGCAGCAGAACGCCGACACCGCCCGCTCGATCCTGGACGGCGAGCCCGGCCCGCCGCGCGACCTGGCCGCCCTGAACGCGGGCGCCGCCATCTACGCCGGCGGCCTGGCCGACTCGCTGGCCGAGGGCGTCGAGGCGGCGCTGGCGGCCATCGACTCCGGCGCCGCGCAGCGGTCGCTCGAGGCCTACGTCGCCCTCAGCCAGGAGCTGGCGGTCGCGTGAGCGTCCTCGACCGCATCGTCGACTCGACCCGCGAGGACGTCGCCCGCCGGCGCGAGGCCGTCCCGCTCGCCGAGCTCGAGGGCCGTCTCGCCGCGCCGCGCGAGGACCGGCCGTTCCGCGAGGCGCTGACCCGCCCGGGCGTCTCGCTCATCGCCGAGCACAAGCGCCGGTCGCCGAGCGCGGGCGAGATCCGCGCGGGCTCGACGGTCGCCGACATCGTGCAGGCCTACGAGCGCGGCGGCGCCGCGGCGCTGTCGATCCTCACCGAGGGCCCGCACTTCGGCGGCTCGCTCGACGACCTCCGCGAGGCGCGCCAGGCCTCGGTCCTGCCGATCCTGCGCAAGGACTTCGTCGTCGACCCCTACCAGGTCTACGAGTCCGCGGTGGCCGGCGCCGACGCGATCCTCCTCATCGTCGCCGCGCTCGACGACGACGACCTCGCCGCGCTTCACCGCGAGGCGCTCGGCCTCGACCTGGACGTGCTCGTCGAGGTGCACCGCGAGGACGAGCTCGAGCGCGCGCTGGAGGTCGTCGACGCCGACGTCATCGGCATCAACAACCGCGACCTCGTCGACTTCTCCGTCGACCTCGACCGCACCTACGAGCTGCTCTCCGACGTGCCGGCGGGCAAGACCGTCGTCTCGGAGTCCGGCATCCACCACCGCGACCAGCTCGACGACCTCGAGCGTGTCGGTGTCGACGCGGTGCTGATCGGCGAGAGCCTCATGCGGGCGCCGGACCCCGAGGCGGCCTGCCGCGGGTTGACCGGCGCCGAGGACGACGGCTACTGAGGCCGGCGCTGCCGCGCTTCAAGAAACCCTGAGGAGCGGTTTAGCGTCGCTTGAGCGAGGCGTCCGAGACTGCGCCCGATGCACTGGAGGACTCTCATCCCCGTCGCGGTGGTCGCCGCCGTTCTCGGCTGCGTCGCGGCGGTGGGCGTCATCACGGCGTTCGACCTCGGCGGTGGGCACACGACGACGGTCGTCCAGCAGGCGCCGCTCCAGGGCCAGGCCACCTCGAGCGAGGGCGAGGCAGCGCTGACCCCGCGCGAGATCTACAAGCGTGACGCGCCCGGCGTCGTGTTCATCCGCGCACAGGTCGTGCAGCGCACGCAGTCCCCGTTCGACTTCGGCTTCCCCCAGGAGCAGCGCGGCGAGGCCACCGGATCGGGCTTCGTGGTCGCCCGGGACGGGACGATCATCACCAACGCGCATGTCGTGGCCGGCGCCGGCAAGGTCACCGTGCAGTTCGCCGACAAGAAGGTCCTCGACGCGCGTGTCCTCGGCCGCGACGACTCCACGGACCTCGCGGTCCTGAAGGTCGATCCGGGCGGCCACGCGCTCACGCCGCTCGCGCTGGGCTCCTCGCGCACCGTCCAGGTCGGCGACCCGACCATCGCCATCGGCAATCCGTTCGGCCTGGAGCGCACGCTGACCACGGGCGTGGTGTCGGCGACGAAGCGCACGATCCGCGCCCCGGACGGCTTCCGGATCGACGGCGTCATCCAGACCGACGCCGCGATCAATCCCGGCAACTCCGGGGGGCCGCTCCTCGACGCCGCCGGCCGCGTGATCGGCATCAACTCGCAGATCGAGACCGGCGGCAGTGGCAACGGGAGCATCGGCATCGGCTTCGCCGTCCCGATCGACACCGCGAAGCGGATCATGCCGCAGCTCAAGAGCCAGGGACGCGTCGACCGCGGGTTCCTCGGCGTCGACAGCATCACGATCGACCGGTCGCTGGCCCCGCTGAACCTCCCGGTGGAGCAGGGCGCGCTCGTCCAGACGGTCACGCCGGGCAGCCCCGCCGACAAGGCGGGCATCCGCGGTGGCGGCGTCGCGGCCGAGCTGGGCGGCGCGAGCATCCGGCTGGGCGGCGACATCATCACGGCCGTCGACGGGCGCAGGATCCGGACGAGCGACGAGCTCGCCGACGCGATCGCCGGCAAGGAGAAGGGCGACGAGGTGACGATCGAGCTGACGCGCGACGGCCGCCGGCAGGCGGTCGAGGTCACGCTCGCCCAGCGCCCCGCGCAGGTCCAATCCGGCGGCTAGACCCTACGATGGAGGGCGTGACTCCTCCGCCACGCATCAAGATCTGCGGCATCACCCGCGTCGACGACGCAGAGCGCGCCGTCGAGGCTGGGGCCTGGGCGCTCGGCATGATCCTGTGGTCGGGCTCCCCCCGGCGCTGCGCGCTCCCGGACGCCGAGCGCATCGCGGCGTCCTTCCGCCGGCGCGCCGAGGTCTGCGGCGTGTTCGTCAACGCGCCGCTGGACGAGGTCACGGCCACGGCCGAGGCCATCGGCCTCACGATGGTGCAGCTGCACGGCGACGAGGGCCCCTCGTACTGCGCCGAGGTCGCCCGCCGGACGGGGGCGAAGGTCATGAAGGCGGCCCGCGTTCGCGGAGGCGCGGACATCATCGCGCTCGAGCCATTCCACACGGACTTCCACCTCCTCGACGCCTATCAGCCCGGGCTCCGGGGCGGCACGGGTGAGACCTTCGACTGGGAGCTCGTCAACCGGCGGCGCAGCACGACGCCGCTCGTTCTGAGCGGCGGGCTGACGTCCGAGAACGTCGCCGCGGCGATCGCGGCGACGCACCCGTTCGCGGTCGACACGGCCAGCGGCACCGAGGTGCGCCCCGGCATCAAGGACCCGGAGAAGCTGCGTGCGTTCGCGGCCGCCGTCGCGTCCACCGCGCCGCCCGAGGAGGCGGCCGAGTCGGCCGGCGTCGCGGGCGAGCCGCAGGCGGGGAGGACCGCATGACCGCGACCGGCGGCCTCGAGCATCGCTTCGGCCCGTACGGCGGCCAGTACGTCCCCGAGACGCTCATGCCCGCGCTCGCGGAGCTCGAGGCCGCGTGGCTCGAGGCGCGGCGCGACCCGGCCTACGCCGAGGAGCTCGAGGTCCTCGGGCGCGATTTCGCCGGGCGGCCGACGCCGCTGTACCTCGCCGAGCGTCTCAGCGAGGTGGCGGGCCGCGAGATCTGGCTCAAGCGCGAGGACCTCATGCACACGGGCTCGCACAAGCTCAACAACGCGCTCGGGCAGGCCGTGCTCGCGCGGCGGATGGGCAAGAACCGGATCATCGCCGAGACCGGCGCCGGCCAGCACGGCGTGGCGAGTGCGACGGTCTGCGCGCTGCTCGATCTCGAGTGCATCGTCTACATGGGCGCGGAGGACATCCGCCGCCAGCAGCCCAACGTGCAGCGGATGGAGCTCCTCGGTGCGCGCGTCGTGAGCGTCGAGGCCGGAGCGCGGACGCTCAAGGAGGCGGTCTCCGAGGCCATCCGCGACTGGGTCA
>JAXDHC010000408.1:0-3589 GCA_034664705.1 Solirubrobacteraceae bacterium | reverse complement strand
GCCGGCTGCAGGGGTTGTCATGGTCGTGCACGTTCGACCGAGCAGATGGCGCGCCCTTCCCACGGCGCTCCTCGTGATCTCCGCCCTTGCCCTCGGCGCCGCGACCGCGCGCGCCGACGCCCCGGCGGCTCACGCGCCGGCGGCCGCGAGCAGCTCCGCGGCGATGCGCTGAGCGGCGTCGGGTCGCGCCAGCGCCGCTGACGCGCGGCTCATCGCCTCCAGGCGACCGCGATCGCCGAGCAGCCGATCGACTTCCGTGCGCAGCCGCTGCGCCGTCAGCTCGGCGTCCGGGACGACGATCGCCGCGCCGGCCTGCCGCATCCACCGCGCGTTGGCGGTCTGGTGGTCGCCGGCCGCGTGCGGATACGGCACGAGGATGGCCGCGCGGCCGTGGGCGGCGACCTCGAAGATCGAGCCGCCGGCGCGCGCCACGCACAGGTCGCTGGCCAAGAGCGCCTCGCCGAACTCCCGGATGTACTCGCGCAGGTCGTAGCCGTCGCCGGGCACCCGGTCGCGCAGCGCCGCGTAGTCGCGCGCGCCCGCCGCGTGCAGCACCCGGTACGGCGCGTCCGCGAACGCCTCCACCGCCGCCTCGTTGATCGACCGCGCGCCGAGCGAGCCGCCGAAGACGAGGACGCACCGCTCGTCCGGCGCGATCCCGAAGCGATCGCGGGCGGCTGCGCGATCGGTCGCCGGCGGCGGGACCGGGCGGCCCGTGTGCGCGTAGCGCTCGCCCTCGCGCCCGGCGATCGGGAACCCGAGGCACACGCGCCGCGCGAACGGCGCCAGGAGCCGGTTGGAGAGCCCGAGATGGCTGTCGGCCTCGGTGAGGACGAGCGGCGTGCGCCGCGCGACCGCGGCGAGGCCGACGGGCCCGGCGACGTAGCCGCCGCCGCCCATGACGGCATCCGGCTTCACGCTCCGGAGGATCCGCGCCGCGCTGCCGACCGCCGCGACCGCCTTCGCGGCCGCGCGCGCGGCTTTCAGCAGGTTGGAGCGGCTGAGCCCCTCGACCGCGATCGTCTCGAGCCGGTAGCCCGCCTCGGGCACGAGCGTGCGCTCGGCGCGCTCGCCGCCCACGAAGACGACCTCGGCCCCCTCAGCTCGCAGCGCGTCGGCGACTGCCAGCGCGGGCACCACGTGCCCCGCTGTCCCGCCCGCCGCGATGACGATCGTCAGCGCCATCGCGGCGGGATCCTGTCACGACGCGCAGGTTCGCGCGGCCGCCCCGCGCGACGTTCAGCAACAGGCCCATCCCGCCGAGGAGCACGGTGAGGTTCGTCGACCCGTAGGAGATGAAGGGCAGCGGCACGCCGGTGAGGGGCGCGAGGCCGAGCACGGCGAAGAGGTTCAGGCAGCCCTGCGACAGGATTAGCGACGTGACGCCGGCGGCCAGCAGCTTCGCGTAGGCGCCGCTGGCGCGCTTGGCGACGCGCAGCCCGGCGTAGGCGACCATGCCGTAGAGGAAGAGCACGCCGAAGATCCCGACGACGCCCAGCTCCTCGCCGATGATCGCCAGGATGAAGTCCGTGTGGGCCTCGGGCAGGTAGAAGATCTTCTGCACCGACTGGCCGATGCCGCGGCCGAACAGGCCGCCGGAGCCGAGCGCGATCTGCCCCTGCACCGCCTGGAAGCCGGCGTCGCCGGCGTGGTCCCACGGATCCAGGAACGTCATCAGCCGCGCCCGGCGGTAGTCGGCGCTCACGGCGTAGAGCATGATCAGCACCGACGCGCCGGCCGCCCCCATCGCCAGGTACCTGACCGGCATGCCGGCCGCGACGAGCAGCGCGCTGACCGTGAAGGTCATCACGAGCGCCGTGCCGAGGTCGGGTTGCGAGGCGACGAGGAGGACCGCGGTCCCGGTGACCAGGAGCAGCGGCATCACACTGCGCGGGCTGCGGATGCGCCCGGGCTTGTGGGCGAGCAGCTTGGCGCTGTAGAGGACGAGCGCGAGCTTGGCGACCTCGGAGGGCTGGAACTGCAGCGGCCCGGCGCCGAGCCAGCGCCGCGCGCCGTTGATGCTCACCCCGATGCCGGGGATCTTCACGAGCACGAGGCACACGAAGGCGAACGCGAGCAGCGGCCCGGTGAGCCGCACCACCTTGTCGAGCCCCTGGCGCGCGAGCACGTGCATGCCCACGAGGCCCATGGCGCCGTACGTCACGTACTTGACGAGGAACGCCGTCCCGTCGCCGTTGCCCTCCAGCAGCGACCGCGCCGACGAGGCGCTGTAGACCATGACGGCCCCGAATGCGAGCAGGCAGAGCGTGGCCGTGAGCAGGAGGTTGTACTCCAGCGGGACAGCCGGCTTGGCCTTGGCGCGGGCGGCAGCGCGCATCGAACCTGAATTCGGCGCCGGGGCGCGGGCTCCTTCGCGGAGTTGAAGGGTGGTGCGTGGACGGACGCTCTGGCCGGCCGGATGGCTGGGCCGCCGCAGCCGTGGCGCGCCGCGGATCGCGTGCGTGGTGCGAGCGCGGTCTGGTCGGCATCGAGGAGGGGTGCGTGCCGCGCGAGCGGCGAGCCGGCGGAGCGAGGGGCTGTGAGCGGAGCGCCACGGCGCGCGACCCGGCCGCCACGCCCGACCGCCGCCGAGCCTCAGCCCGCCGCGAGCGCCTTGAAGTGGCGCCCGCGCGCCTCGAAGTCCTCGTACTGGTCGAAGCTCGCGCACGCGGGCGAGAGCAGCACGACCTCGCCGGGCCGCGCCGCGGCGCGCGCGGCGGCGACGGCCGCCTCGAGGTCCCCGCACGACCGGCCGCCGACGACGTCGGCGAGCGCGGGCGCGGCCTCGCCGATGAGGTAGACGCCGGCGCAGCGCTCGGCCACGGGGTCGCGCAGGGGCGCGAAGTCCTGGCCCTTGCCGCGGCCGCCCAGGATGAGGTGCACGGGCGCGGAGAAGCTGGCGAGCGCGACGAGCGTCGAGTCGACGTTCGTCGCCTTGGAGTCGTTGACGAAGAGGACGCCGTCGCGCGTGGCGACCTCCTCGAGGCGGTGCTCGACGCCGGCGAACGTGCGCAGGCCGTCGCGCACGGCGTCGACGTCCACGCCGCGCGCCAGGCACACCGCGGCGGCGGCCATCGCGTTGGCGCGGTTGTGCGCGCCGGGCAGGCGGATCTCGTCGACGCCGAGCAGCGGCTCGTCGACCCACCACAGCCGCCCGGCGCGCTCGGAGACCTCGGCATCCGGCCCGGCGCCGAAGCACACGCGCCGCGCACACCCGCCGAGGTCTTCGACGCCGAGGCCGAGCGGCGCGACCGCGACGTCGTCGTTGTCCTGGCGGGCGAAGACGTTGAGCTTGGCCGTGCGATACGCCTCGAACGTGCCGTGGCGGTCGAGGTGGTCGGGCGCGACGTTGAGCAGCACCGCGCCCTCCGGCGAGAACTCCAGCGCGTCCTCGAGCTGGAAGGAGGAGACCTCGCAGACCACCACGGCCTCGGCGGCCAGGGCGTCGACGAGCGTGCTGAGCGCGGTGCCCACGTTGCCGGCCACGGCGACCGGCAGGCCGGCCTCGCGGTGGATGTGGCCGATGAGCTCGACGGTCGTCGTCTTGCCGTTCGTGCCGGTGACCGCGATGAACTCGTTGGGCAGCAGG
>JAXDHC010000407.1:0-4389 GCA_034664705.1 Solirubrobacteraceae bacterium | reverse complement strand
CGGGCATGCCGAATGCCCCGGTTGTCGATCTCCAGGCTAGAGCGCCGCGCGGGCGAACGAGAACGGAAGGCCCCGATGCGGTGGCCGGTCCCGGCCGACGCACGAGCTGCGGGGCGCCGCGTCCGGTGGCGCGACCGGGTCAGGAGAGGCCCGTGGTGGTCCGGTAGAGGACGGCCGGTCCGCGGGCGGTGAGTGGGGCACCCGCCGGAACGAAGGCCGAGCCGCCCTTCTCCAGGCGCAGCTCCGCGTCGGCGGAACCGAGGACCGCGGCCCCCTCGGTGCACAGCAGGATCTGCGGGCCGGCAGTGGTGAGCGAGCCGGACCCGGCGTCGAGCTGGATGCGAGTGAGGTCGAAATCGGCGACCGGGACGGGGTAGCGCATGCCGCCGGGACCCAGCACCGGATGGATGACCGGCACCCGCCCGTCGGTGAAGTCCAGCACCTCGAGCAGGGCCGCGAGGTCGACGTGCTTGACGGTCAGCCCGCCACGCAGCACGTTGTCCGAGCTCGCCATCACCTCGACGCCGGCCCCGCAGAGGTAGGCGTGCAGGTTGCCGGCCGGCAGGAAGACCGCCTCGCCGGGCGCCAGCTTCAGGTGGTTGCACATCAGCGAGATGACCACCCCGGGGTCGGCCGGGTAGGTCTCGGCCAGCGCGGCGGCCCAGCGGTAGGTGTTGATGAACTCGGGGTCGTGAGCGGCCACGAACCGGCCCGCCGCCTCGGCGACCGTGTCGACGAGCGCGCTCCGGTGCTCGGCGGAGAGCGCGATGAGCTGCGGGATCGCGGCCCGCAGGCCACCGCGGGCCAGGGCCGCGATCGTCGGCTTGAGCTCCGGGACCTGCAGCTTGGCCAGGCAGTGCAGCGACTCCCCCACCGGCCGGAACCCGCACAGGGCCTCGAACGGGGTCAGCGCCAGCAGCAGCTCCGGCTTGTGGAACGGGTCCTTGAACGTCCGCGTCGAGGCGTCATGAGGGACGCCGGCGGCCTCCTCCGCGGCGAACCCGGCCGCGGCCTGCGCACCGGTCGGGTGCGCCTGCAGGGACAGCGGCCGGTCGGCCGCCAGCACCTTCATCAGGAAGGGCAGCCGGTTCCCGAAGCGCTCGCGCACCGCGTCCCCGAGGCGCGCGAACGCGGCGGCGCGGTGGGCGTCGGCGAGGACCACGCGGTCGCGGAACTCCGCGAAGCCGGCGTGGGTGACCGGCGCGTCGAAGAGGATCTCGCGGTCGTGCGCGAGGCCGCCGGACGCCGCGCGCGCGATCGCGGCGCGGGCGGCGGCGCGGACCTCGGTCTCGTCGTCGATCGGGCGGATGAGCTCGAAGTACGGACCCTCGGGCAGCGGCTCCTGGACATGGACGAGGCCGCGGGGGCGGAGCACGCGCGCCGCCTCGGCCAGCGCGGCGTCCATCGCGGCGGCGGGCACGTGGTGCAGGCTGTTCATGAAGAGCACGACGTCGGCGCACGCGTCGGGGAGGGGCAGCGCCTCGCCACCGGCCTGCACGTAGCGCTCACCGCCGGCGGGCGCATGGGCCCGCGCTCGCGCGAGCGGCTCGGGAGCGACCTCGACGCCCACCACGCGGGTGCCGCCGCGCGCGAGGTGGCGGACGAGCCCGCCCTCGCCGCACCCGACGTCGACGACGTCGAGCGCGCCGGGCGGCATGGTCTCCATGAGAACGTCGAACGGCTCACGCCAGGATGTCGCTGCGCGCTCGGCGGTCACCGGGGCATCCTCGCGCGACCGCGACCGCGGCGGCGGCTCAGGCCTGCGCCGTGCCGTCGACGCAGAAGCTCGCGCCCGTCTTGTCGAGGCACAGCAGGCCCAGCAGCGTCGAGCCGTCGGCGTCGAGCACGATGAGGCGGTGGTCGCCCAGGCCGTCCATCACGCCGAGCGCCTCGGCCACGTCCGCGTCCGGGGCGACCGACGGCACGTCCAGGCGCGCGTAGGCGCGCGCGGGCCCGCAGCCGTCGGCGCCGTCCGGCAGCTCCTCGGCCGCGACGGCGCCGGCGAAGCGGCTGCCGTCGGCGAGCAGCGCCGTCCGGACGCGCGGGTTGCGGAAGTGCTCGCGCAGCTCGGCCACCGTGGCGTCGGCCGGCACCGTCTTCGGGCGGCGGACCATGACGTCCTGGACGCGAAGGCCCGCGGCCTCGTCGCGCCGCATCTTGCCGTTCGCATGCGCGGATTCGGACATGGGGGAATCCTACGTCGCGACCGCCGGACCCGCCGCGCACGCGCCGGGACGGGCGCGCCACGGTCGATCTCCTGCGCGGGATCCGCAGCGTCGTCGACGTGCGGGTCTACGCCCGGAACCACCGCCACGAGGCGTGGCGGCTGCTCACCCGGCGTCGCCCGCCGGGACCGCCGCGGCTGGGATCTTCGCCGCGAGGACGTCGAGCTGCTCGATCGTGGGCGGCTCGGCCAGCAGTGCGTCCGCTCGGTCCTTGAGCGCGGACGCGACGCGCCCGGCGAGATGCGCCTGGCGCCCCTCCTCGTCGGGGAAGGCGTCGAAGATGCCGAACGTCGACGGCCCGATCCGGAAGGCGAACCACACGACGGTCGCCGGCTCCTCGTCGACGAGCCGCAGGCCCTCGCGCAGGAAGCTCTCGACCTCCTCCTCGTGGCCGGTCTTCGCCTCGAGACGGACGAACAGCCCCACCTTCACCATGCGTGCCTCCTTGATTGGTTCGCCGGCGCACGGCGGCAGGCGCCGCTGCCCGCCTTCCCGGCACTAGGGCGCGCGCGGGACGGATCAAGGACCGCGCCGCCGCGCACGCCGCGCTTGACGGCGCGGCGCAGGGGCGTACCTCAGCCCACCATGGGCACTGCGACGGTCCGGTAGGCGTGCCGGCGGCGGTGACGCGCGCGAGCCGCCTTCGCGCGCTGCTGCGCCACGCCTGGCTGCAGACGCTCCTGCGCGGGTCGGTCCTGTTCATCGCGCTCGACGCGGCGGCGCTCGCCACGCGCAACATCAACCTCGTCCCGAGTGTCATCGTCGTCGGCGCGTTCCTCGGACCCGTCGCCTTCGTGATCTACGTCTACGAGCGGGCGCCGGAGGTGCCGCTGCCGACGCTCCTGCGCTGCTTCGTCGCCGGCGGGCTCCTCGGCCTCGCGGCGGCCGCGGTGCTCGAGTACCGCACGCTGATCGAGCTCGGCGCGCTGCCGGCGATCGCGGTCGGGCTGATCGAGGAGACGTGCAAGCTGATCGTCCCGGTCGCCATCCTGCTGCGCTGGCGCTACCGCCGGGAGGCCGACGGCGTGCTGTTCGGCGTCGCGTCGGGCATGGGATTCGCCGCGTTCGAGACGATGGGCTACGGGCTCTCCGCGCTTCTCGCCTCCCAGGGTCACATCGGCGAGCTCGAGCGCGTGCTGCTCATCCGCGGCGTCCTGTCGCCCGCCAACCACGCGGCGTGGACCGGCCTGGTCTGCGCGGCGCTCTGGCGGGCGAGAGGACGGCCGGCACGGCGGCGGCTGTGGGCGGCGGCGCCGGTGGCCTTCGCCGTGGCCGTCGGCCTGCATGCGCTGTGGGACACCGTGCGGACGCTCGAGGAGCAGATCCCGATCGGCGTCGTGAGCCTCGCGCTCGTGGCGTGGCGGATCCACGCGGCGGCGTCGGAGCCCGCCGTGACGGCGCGCGCCCGCGCCGTCAGCTCACGTCGGGGAACAGCTCGCGCCACGTGAAGTCCGGCGCGTACCCGAGCATCCGGCGCGCCTTGTCGATGCCGAGCAGCGTGCCGTGTACGGCGACGTCGTCGCGCACCGGGACGCCGGGGAAGACCTCCGCCATGAGGTCGCGGCTCGGTCGCGTCATCACCGTGTCGGCGGCGGCGATCACGAACGCCTCGGCGCCGCGGATGTCCGCCTCGAGCGCGAGGTGGCAGCTCTGCGCGACGTGGCTCTCGTCGACGTAGCCCCAGAGGTTCCACTTGCGCAGCATGGGGTCGTCCCAGTACGAGGAGAACTGCGCGTAGTCGGCGCGCTCCATCACGTTGGAGAAGCGCAGGCCGACGATCGGGATGCCGCTCCACCGGCTGAACTGGCGCGCCATCTCCTCGCCGAGCACCTTCGACAGCGCGTAGCTGGACTCCGGGCGCAGCTCGTGCTCCTCGTCGACGGGCGCGTAGTCGGGCGGCTCGTCGAACGGGAGGCCGAGCGTCGTCTCGCTCGACGCCCACACGACGCGCCGCAGCCCGAGGCGCTCGGCGGCCGAGAAGACCGTGTGCGTGCTCGTGATGTTCGTCCGGAAGACGATGTCGGGCGTCGCGCGGTCCGGCGCCGGGATCGCCGCGAGGTGGACGACCGCCTCGACGCCGCGCAGGACCTCGGCGCCGGACAGCGCCTCGATCGTCTGCCCGAGGTCGGTGAGGTCGGCGGGCAGGAACGGCGCCACCGGGTCG
>JAXDHC010000406.1:0-4413 GCA_034664705.1 Solirubrobacteraceae bacterium | reverse complement strand
TGACCTCCTCGAGCGACCGGACCCGCTCCAGCAGGTGCTCGAGCTCCTCGAGGTCGTCGCTCATCTCCACGCGCGCGCGCTCGACCTCGGACTCGATCTCGGGCCCCTTCGGGAGGAACTCGTGCAGCGGCCAGTCCAGCAGGCGGATCGTGACGGGCTGGCCCTCCATCGCCTCGAAGAGCCCCACGAAGTCCTCCTGCTGGAGCGGGAGCATCTCGGCCAGGCGCTCGCGGCGCTCCTCCGGGGTGGAGGCGAGCACCACCGAGACCATGATCTCGCGCCGGTCATCGGCGAAGAGCATGTGCTCCGTGCGGCACAGCCCGATGCCCTGCGCGCCGAACTCGCGCGCGCGGCGGGCGTCCTCGGGCGTGTCCGCGTTGGCGCGCACCTCGAGCGTGCGCAGGTCGTCGGCCCACGTGAGCACGGTGTCGAAGTGCTCGCCGACCTCCGGCTCGACGAGCGGCACGTCGTCGGTCGTGATCGAGCCGGTCGTGCCGTCGATCGCGATGCGGTCGCCGCCCTTGAGCGTCGTCCCGTTCATGCGCACCTCGCCGGCGTCGAGGTCGATCTCGAGCCCGGCGCCCGTCACCGCGGGCACGCCCATCCCCCGCGCGACGAGCGCCGCGTGGCTCGCCTTGCCGCCCTCGCTCGTCAGCACGCCCTTCGCGGCGTGGAACCCCGCAACGTCGTCGGCCTCGGTGAACGGGCGCACGAGGATGACGTCGCGCCCGTCCTCGCCCGCCTGCACCGCGTCCGCGGCGGTGAACACGATCTCGCCGACGGCTGCGCCCGGCGACGCCGCGACGCCCGTCGCGAGAACCTCGTACTCGGCCTTCGGGTCGAACGTCGGGTGCAGCAGGGCGTCGAGCTTCTCGGCGTCGATCGTGGCGATCGCCTCCTCGCGGGTGAGCAGCTCCTCCGCGACGGCGTCGACGGCGAAGCGCACCGCGGCCTGGGCGGGGCGCTTGGCGCTGCGCGTCTGCAGCATGTACAGCTGCCCCTCCTCCACGGTGAACTCGACGTCCTGCATGTCCTTGTAGTGGGACTCGAGCGTGCGCAGGATCTTCATCAGTTCCGCGTGCGCCTCGGGCATCACCTCCTCGAGCTCGGAGATGTCCAGCGTGTTGCGCACGCCGCTGACGACGTCCTCGCCCTGCGCGTTGACGAGGAAGTCGCCCGAGGGCGTGGGCTCGCCGGTGACCTCGTCGCGGCTGAACGCCACGCCGCTGCCGCTCGTGTCGCCCTTGTTGCCGAAGACCATCTGCTGCACGTTGACCGCCGTCCCCCAGTCGTCGGGGATGCGGTTGATGCGCCGGTAGCTCACGGCGCGGTCGGTGTTCCACGAGTCGAAGACCGCGCGGATGGCGCCCTCGAGCTGCTCGCGGGGCTCCTGCGGGAAGTCCTCGCCGGTCTGGTCGCGGTAGAGGGCCTTGAAGGTGTCGACGAGCTCGCGCAGCGCGTCGGCGTCGAGGTCGGTGTCGTCCTTGACGTCGCGCGCGTCCTTGGCCTTCTTGATCTCGGCCTCGATCTTCTCGCCCTCGACGCCCTTGACGACGTTCGCGTACATCTGCACGAAGCGCCGGTAGGAGTCCCACGCGAAGCGCTCGTTCTCCGTCTGCTTCGCGAGGCCCTCGACCGACTCGTCGTTGAGCCCGAGGTTGAGGACGGTGTCCATCATGCCCGGCATGGACTCGCGCGCGCCGCTGCGCACCGAGACGAGCAGCGGGTCGCCCGGGTCGCCGAGGCGCTTGCCCGCCTGCTCCTGAAGCGCGCCGAGCGCCTCGTCGACCTGCTCGTCGAGGCCGCCCGGGAGCGCGCCGTCGCCGCCCATGTAGGCCACGCACGCCTCGGTCGTGATGGTGAAGCCCGCGGGGACGCGCTCGGCGCCCAGCACCCGGGTCATCTCCGCCACGTTGGCGCCCTTGCCGCCCAGGAGGTCGCGCATGTCGCGCGAGCCCTCGCTGAACTCGTACACCCACTTCGTCCCGCTCTCGGTCGCCATGGCGGCCGATCCTATCCGGCGACCGCCGCTCGCAAGCGCACGCCGGCGTGGTGCTCCACCGTGTCGGCGATCGCGCGCTCCGCCTGGCGCAGCGCGCGCTCCGGCGCGGCGGGAACGGCGGCGAGCGGCGCGCCGAGCGCCCCGGCCAGGAAGATGTGAGCGGCCTCGTCCAGCGGGAAGCTCGAGGCCTCGCAGGCGGTGCAGACGACGCCGCCCGCGGCCCCCGAGAAGCCGGTGAGGTGGTCGCGGGCGCCGCAGGTGGCGCACGCCGCGAGCTGCGGCGCGAGCCCCGCGGCGAGCAGGAGCTTCAGGCGGAACGCCAGCTGGTTCGCGTGCGTCGCGCGGGCCGGCTCCTCGTCGATCAGGGCGAGCTCGTTGCAGAGGAGGTTGAACACCTCTGGGTGCGCCTCGTTGGTGTCGAACAGCCGCGACACCGCGTCGCAGGCCCGGGCCGCCGAGTCGAGCGACGCGCCGTTGGACCGCAGGCGCGCGTACCCCTCGACGGTCTCGGCGCCCGTGACCGTGAGCAGGTCGCCGCGTCCCTCGTGGAGCAGGAGGTCGAGCCGGAAGAACGGCTCGAGCCGGCCCCCGAAGCGGCTGCGCGCCCGGCGCGCGCCCTTCGCGATCGCCCCCACGCGGCCGCGCCCCGGGGTGTACAGGTGGACGATCCGGTCGGCCTCGCCGTAGCGGATCGAGCGCAACACGATGGCTTGCATCTTGAGCGGAGCGGGCATCAGTCTCGTATCCGGACGCACGCGGAAAGGGGCGCTATCGTGAATGAAGCAATGACGAACATCACCGTGTACTCGACCGATCCGTGCTCGTTCTGCGTCCGCGCCAAGGAGCTTCTGGCGCGCCGCGGATACGCGTTCGAGGAGATCAATCTCTCAAAGGACCCGGCCGGACGGGCGACGCTCGTCGACAAGACGGGCATGTACAGCTTCCCGCAGATCGTCATCAACGGTGAGGTCCTGGGCGGCTTCCGCGAGCTCGTGCAGGCCGACACCAGCGGCCGGCTCGAGGAGCTCGCCGCCGCGGCGTAGCCGCTCCGGCCCGCGGGGCGCGCGATGGCGTTGCACCTCGCGCGCCTGCACACGCCGATCGGGCCCCTGACGCTGCTCGGCGGCGACGCCGGCCTGCGCCGAGTCCTGTGGCCCGGCGAACCCGCTCCGCCCGACGCCGACGGCGCGCCGCACGCCGTCCTCGACGTCGCCCGGCGGGAGCTCGACGACTGGTTCGCCGGCCGGCTCACGGCCTTCTCCGTGGCGCTCGACCTCGCCGGCGCGACGGACTTCCAGCGCCGGGCATGGCTCGCCCTGGGCGACATCCCGTACGCGACCACGCGCAGCTACGGCGCACAGGCGCGGGCGCTCGGGCGTCCCGGCGCCGCGCGCGCCGTCGGGGCGGCCAACGCGCGCAACCCCGTGCCGATCGTGCTGCCGTGCCACCGCCTCGTCGGGGCGAACGGCGCGCTCACCGGGTTCGCCGGCGGCCTCGAGGTCAAGCGCGCGCTGCTCGCGCACGAGGCGGGTGTGGTGAGCGCCGGCGCGGCCGCGGCTGGCAGCGCTCGCACGCGTACGTCCCCCGCCCGGCCGCCACGAACTTGACGACCGTGGTGCCGCACTCGGGGCACGGCTCCCCGCGGCGGCGGTGGACGAGGAACTCGTCCTGGAAGGCGCCGTGGACGCCGTCGGCGTGGCGGAAGTCGTCGATGGTGGCGCCGCCCGCCGCCAGGCCGGCGCCGAGCGCGTCGCGGACGGCCGCGGCGAGCGCGTCGCACTGCGCGCGCGTGAGCGAGCCGACCGGGCGCAGCGGGTGGATCCGCGCGCGGAACAGCGCCTCGTCGGCGTAGATGTTCCCGACGCCGGCGATCCGGCGCTGGTCGAGGAGGAACGCCTTCACCGGTGCGTGGCGCCCGCGCGCCAGACGCCGCAGCGTCTCGCCGGTCAGCTCGTCGCCGAGCGGCTCGACGCCCAGGCGCGCCGCGAAGAACGCGTCGCGCGCGGGGACGCCCACCGCGAGCTCGCCGGTCCCGAAGCGCCGCGGGTCGCAGAAGCGCAGCTCGTGCACGCCGCCGTCGAGCACGAAGCGCACGCGCCCGTAGGGCGTCTCCGGCGGCGGATCGATGAGCAGCGTGCCGGTCATGCGCAGGTGCAGGAGCAGGAAGACGTCGTCCTCGAGCTCCCACACCAGGTACTTGCCGCGGCGGCCGAGGCGCTCGACGCGCCGGCCCTCCACCGCGTCGCGCACCGCCTCGGGCGCCAGCGGCAGGCACCAGCGCGGATCGGAGATGGCGAGCTCGGTCAGCTCGCGCCCCTCGACGGCGGGCGCGAGCTGGCGGCGGATCGTCTCGACCTCTGGGAGCTCGGGCATCGCTCCCAGTATGCCGCGACGCCGGCGACCTACGACAC
>JAXDHC010000405.1:0-5991 GCA_034664705.1 Solirubrobacteraceae bacterium | reverse complement strand
GGGGACCTCTCCTCGCCGGAGGCGATCATCGCGATCGGCGTGCTCGTGGCGATGGCGGTCGTGGGGGCCTTCCTGGCGCGGAGGGACTTCGCGGGCCAACGCGCCGTCGAGCGTTCATGAAGAACCGGTCAAGAAGCGCCTCCGGGCCACGCCGGCCGGTACCGGCCGATCGAGGAGGCATCAACCCGTCACCGGAGATCCCATGAACCTCGCCTTCCCCGAAGACGCCCGACGGCATCATCGTGCTCGACGGCATCGTCCGCGCGCGAGGAGCGAGCCGCCGCCGGTCTGGGTGGCGAGGTCCTTGACCTCGTCGGCCACGACGGCGAAGCCCTTGCCGGCGTCGCCCGCGCGGGCGGCCTGGATCGTCCACGGAGCAGGTCTCGGAGACCACCGTGGGCCTCAGGCGCGGTGCCGCCGAGGCGGGCGCCGCCGCCACGCAGGTCCTCGGCAGCGCGACGGGCCTGTCCGAGGAGGCCGAGCGCCTGCGCCATGAGGTCGCCGCGTTCGTCGAGCAGGGGCGCGCCGCATGAGCGCGCTGACGCGTCGGGTCAGACCGGGAGGAGCGGCACGTCGTCCACGATCGCCCACGCGACGCAGGCGGCGGCCGCGCAGGCGACCGCGATCCCGGTGACGACGCGCTGGCGCGTGGTCGTCTCGGCCGCCTTCTGCTGCGCGACCTGGGCCTGCTCCAGGCTCAGGTCGAGCAGCCGCGCGGCCCAGGCGAACTCGAGGGACAGGAACGCCAGGCCGACCGGGATGACGACGAACGCGGGGCCCGGCAGCACGAGCATCGCCAGGCCGGCGAGCGTGATGACGACGCCCGCGACGACGAAGGCCGCGCGGTAGATCGCCCCGCGGTCCTTGTGCTGCTCGCGGCGTTCCTTGAGCTTGCCAATGGCCTTCGGCTCGGTCGGCCGCTGCTCCATCCTCGGTGCCTCCTCGTCCCCGTCAGAGCTGCTGGACCTGGAAGAGGCTGGTCGTCCCCGGGCGGCCGCTGGGCAGCCCTGCGGTGATCCCGATCCGCTGGCCGGGCTTGCACCAGCCCAGCTCGACCACCCGCGCGGCGGCGTCGGCGATGATCGCCTCGGTGATCTCGTGGCGGCGCATCGACGCCGCCTCCACGCCCCACATGAGACCGCAGCGGCGCACCGTCTCCTTCCCGGGCGACAGCGCGTAGAGCGGCACCTCGGGCCGGTGCGCGGACACGAGGCGCACCGAGCGGCCCGACAGCGTGGGGATCACGAGCGCGTCGAGCTTCAGCTCGCGCGCGGCGACGCACGCCGTGTGCGCGAGGGTGTACGCCGGGTCGCGCTCGTCGCGGCGGACGCGCATCTCGTTCCAGCGCTCGTACGGCGCCTCGCGCTCGGTCACGCGCGCGACGGACGCCATGACCTCGATCGCGCCGACGGGGTGGTGGCCGACGGCCGTCTCCTGGGAGAGCATCACCGCGTCGGTGCCGTCGAGGATCGCGTTGGCGACGTCGGCGACCTCGGCGCGCGTGGGCCGCGCGGACGTGACCATCGAGTCGAGCATCTGCGTCGCGGTGATCGACGGGCGGGCGAGCGAGCCCGCGATCGCGAGCAGGCGCTTCTGGACCATCGGGACCTGCTCGATCGGCAGCTCGATGCCCAGGTCGCCGCGCGCGACCATGACGCAGTCGGAGACCTTGAGGATCGCCTCGGCGCGGTCGACGGCCTGCGGCTTCTCGATCTTGACGATGAGCGGCGTGCGCGTGTGCTCGCGCACGAACAGGACGTCCTCGGGGCGGCGCACGAAGCTCAGTGCCACGAGATCCACCCCGATCTCCGCGCCGGCGCGCAGGTGCTCGAGGTCCTCCTCGGGGACGGCCGGCAGGTCGGTCGCCTCGCCGGGGATGTTGAGCCCCTGGCGCGAGGCCACGGTGCCGCCGACCTCGACCTCGGTGTCGATCTCGCCGTCGCCGGCGCGCGTCGCGGTCACGCGCAGCCGAATCGAGCCGTCGAGCAGGTACATGATCTCGCCGGGCTCCACGGCGGACGCCAGCCCGGGCCAGGTGATCGACATGCGCTGCGCGTCGCCGAGCTGCCCGCCGTCGCCGTTGCACACGAAGGTGAGCCTGTCGCCGATGCCGAGGTCGGCGGTGCCGTCGCGCAGCGCGCCGATGCGCAGCTTCGGTCCGGGGAGGTCCTGGAGGATGGCGACGGGGCGCCCGGCGCGGCCGGCGGCGACGCGCACGCGCCGCGCCATCTCCGCGTGCTGCTCGGCGGTCCCGTGGCTGAAGTTCAGGCGGGCGACGTCCATGCCGGCCTCGACCATCCGCGCGAGGACCTCGGGGTCACTCGAGGCGGGGCCGATGGTGGCGACGATCTTCGTGCGGCGGTCCATGTCGGGCGGACACGGTAGATGATGGGCCGACCCGCGCCCGGACGGAGGTGCAGTTCGACGCCTCGGCGTCGCCCGTCGAACCGCCGGGCGGTCAGCCCCGCAGGAACGCGAGGACGGCGAGCACCCGCCGGTGGTCGGCGTCGGAGGGCGGCAGCCCGAACTTGGCGAAGATGTTGGAGATGTGCTTCTCGACGGCGCCCTCGGTCACGACGAGGCGCTCCGCGATGGCGTGGTTCGTGCGCCCTTCGGCCATGAGCCCGAGGACGTCGCGCTCGCGCGGGGTGAGCTCGTCGAGCGGGCTGTCGTCGCCGCGGCCGCCGAGCAGCTGGGCGACGGCCTCGGGGTCCATCGCGGTGCCGCCCTCGGCGACGCGCCGCACGGCGTCGACGAACTCGCGCACGTCGGCGACGCGGTCCTTGAGCAGGTAGCCGACGCCGCCCCGCCCGTCGGAGAGCAGCTCGGCGGCGAAGGTGCGCTCGACGTACTGCGAGAGCACGAGCACCGGCAGGCCCGGCACCCGGCTGCGGGCCTCGAGCGCCGCGCGGATGCCCTCGTCGGTGAACGTCGGCGGCAGGCGCACGTCGACGACGCACACGTCCGGCTTGTGGCCCATCACCGCGCGCACCAGCGCGTCGCCGTCGGCGACGGCGGCGACGACCTCGAAGCCGCTGTCGGTGAGCAGCCGCCTGAGGCCGTCGCGCAGGAGCGCGAGGTCCTCGGCGATCACGACCCGCACGGCACCTCCGCGCGCACGAGGGTCGGTCCGCCGAGCGGGCTGGCGACGCGCAGCGACCCGTCGAGGGCCTCGACGCGCTTGCGCAGCCCGTCGAGCCCGCCGCCGCGCGCGTCGGCGCCGCCGCGGCCGTCGTCGGAGACCTCGACCGCCAGCCGGTCGCCCTCGCGCGCGACGCGCACCGCCAGGCGCGTCGCGCCGCTGTGCTTCGCCGCGTTGGTCAGCGCCTCGGCGACGACGAAGTACGCGGCGGCCTCGACCGCCGGCGCGACCCGGCCGCCGACGTCGACCGTGACCGTCGTGGGCAGCGCGCTGCGCGACGCCAGCGCGCGGACCGCCTCGGGGAGACCGCGCTCGGCGAGGAGCGCGGGGCGCATCCCGCGCGCGAGGTCGCGCAGCTCGGCGAGCGCCTGCTTGGCCTCGCCGCGCGCCTTCTCGACCAGCTCGCGGGCGCCGTCGGGATCGCGCTCGAAGCGCTCCTCGGCCATGCCGAGGTCCATCGCGAGCGCGACGAGCCGCGCCTGGGCGCCGTCGTGCGGGTCGCGCTCGATGCGCTGGAGCTCCGCGGCCGCCGCATGGACCGCGCCGGCGCGCGTCTCGGTGAGGACCTCGACGCGCTCCTCGAGCTCGGCGTTGCCCGGGCCGAGCAGCGTGGAGGCCAGGGCGCCGGTCGCGAACGCGCTGCCGCGCACGAGCGCGGCCGTGAGCGGCAGCGTCAGGATGCCGACGGCGAACGCGAGCGCCGCGAGACCCCAGCTGTCGATCGCGAAGCCACCGAAGTCGGTCGCCGCCGGGACGAGGTTGAACAGGACCGGGACCGACAGGCAGAAGAGCGTCCACAGGCAGGCGACGACGGCGATGCCGAAGCCGAGCGTCCCGACCGGCAGCAGGAGGAGGTGCCAGCCGAGGTCCTTCCAGGTCTGGCGGTCGGCGAACAGCGCCCTGAGGCGGTCGGGGATCCGGCCGCCGGCCGGCGGCCGGTAGCGCGCCTCGACGGGGCGGCCGAGCACGAGCGCCGCGCGCCGGCGCTCGACGTCCGCCATGGCGCGCGAGGCCGCGATCGTGGCCAGCGCGATCGGCAGCCCGATGAGCGTGATCGCCAGGCCCAGCGCGGTCGCCCACCCGGTCACGACGACGGTGAACGTCACGACGCCCGCGGGCAGGCCGAGGAGGAGGTAGGAGGTGTCGAGCGAGAGGCGCTTCAGCCACGCGCCGAGCCACTGCGGCCGCGAGCGGCCGGCCAGGGCCAGCGTGGGTGGTTCGGAGGCGACGGAGTGCATGCCGTGATGGTCGGCGCCCGCAGACGATGGCACCATGCCGCGGACCTCCGACCGATGATCCTGCCAGCGGGCGGCTTGGGCGATGGGGATAGCCCTACTTCGGCGGCCCCCGCGCAGACGGCGTAGGCTGGCGCGCGCGAGACACCGTGGCCGTCGACCTGGTCATCGACATCGACAACACCCCCGGCGCACTGGCAGAGGTGGCGGCGGCGATCAGCGACGCCGGGGTCAACATCGCGGCGGCCACGTGCCTCGGACCGGGCGAGCGGGCGGAGCTGCACATCCTCGTCCCGCACGGCGAGGCGGTGAAGCGCCTGCTGGCGATCTCCCATCTGGCGGTGACGCGCGAGCGCGAGGTCGTCGTGATGGATGTCGAGGACCATCCCGGCGTGCTCGCCGACCTGACGCGCAAGGTGGCCCGGGCCGGGGTCGATCTCGACCTCGTGTACGTCGCCACCGAGAACCGCGTGGTGTTCGGATCGCCCGATCTCGTCGGTCTGCGGGCCGCGCTCGGCGCCGGAAGCTGACGGCCCGTCGCTAGCCTCAGGTCCATGAGTGTCGCCGCCCGGTCGCTGTTCGCCTTCGACAACTCCTATGCCCGTGACCTCGAGGGCCTGTACGAGCCCTGGGAGGGTGCCCCGGCCCCGGCGCCGACGCTGCTGGCGCTCAACGCGGAGCTGGCGGGCGAGCTCGGCCTCGACGCCGATGCGCTGCAGGCGCCCGGCGGTGTCGCCGTCCTCGCCGGCAGCACCGCGCCGGAGGGCGCGTCGCCGATCGCGCAGGCCTACGCCGGCCATCAGTTCGGTGGGTTCCAGCCGAGCCTGGGCGATGGCCGCGCGCTCCTGCTCGGCGAGGTGCTCGACGTCGACGGACGCCGGCGCGACCTGCACCTGAAGGGCTCGGGTCGCACGCCGTTCGCGCGCGGTGGCGACGGGAAGGCCGTCGTGGGCCCGATGCTGCGCGAGTACGTGGTCGGCGAGGCGATGCATGCCCTGGGGATCCCGACGACCCGCGCGCTCGCAGTCGTGGCGACGGGCGAGCAGGTCGCGCGGGAGACGCTGCTGCCCGGCGCCGTGCTCACCCGTGTCGCGGCGAGCCACATCCGCGTCGGGACGTTCCAGTACGCCGCGGCGCACCTCGGCGCGGAGCTCGTGCGGCGCCTGGCCGACTACGCGATCGCCCGTCACCACCCCGCCGTCGCCGAGGCCGAGAACCGCTACCTCGCGCTCTTCGAGAGCGTCGTCGACGCCCAGGCGTCGCTGCTGGCGCGCTGGATGCTCGTCGGGTTCGTCCACGGGGTGATGAACACCGACAACATGACGATCTCCGGCGAGACCATCGACTACGGCCCCTGCGCGTTCATCGACGCGTACGACCCGGCCGCGGTCTTCAGCTCGATCGACCACGGCGCCCGCTACGCCTACGGCAACCAGCCGCTGGTCGCGCAGTGGAACCTCGCCCGGCTGGCCGAGACGCTGTTGGCGCTGTTCGACGCCGAGACCGATGCGGCGGTCGCCGCGGCGACCGGCGTGCTGCAGTCGTTCCCCGAGCGGTATCAGCGGTATTGGCGCGACGGGATGCGCGCGAAGCTCGGTCTGGCCGACCGCCGGC
>JAXDHC010000404.1:0-4487 GCA_034664705.1 Solirubrobacteraceae bacterium | reverse complement strand
GTCGGCACGGTGCAGTCCGACCCCGTGACGTTCACGGTCGGCGCACCGCCCGAGGACTCGCCGGCCGAGGCGCCCGCGGGCGACCTGGCCGCGCCGCAGTCCTGGACGGACTACGCCGGCGGCCTGCACATCGCGACGGGCGCCATCGAGGCTCCCGACGGAAGCATCTGGGTCACCGACCACAACGCCGGCTTCTGCCGGATCAGCCACCCGAGCATCAGCGGCCCGGGCAAGATCCAGCATCCCGAGCTGCCCAACCGGCCCGCCGCCGAGCCGCGGACGTGCCTGGGCGGCCTGCTGCCCGAGGCCCGTCCGGGCGCCGACGCGGCCGGTCAGCCGGTCCTCGTCGACCCGACGCCGGCCAAGCGCGGCAGCGGTGACGAGGTCGTCCTCGTGCCGGACGGCGCGACCAAGATGGGCTCGCTGTTCCGCGCCCAGTGGAACCCGAGCACCGGCCGCTTCGACCCGCTCGACGAGTTCGTCGGCCCGCTGGACGACAACGACCGCGGCCCGCGTCCCACGGCGACGGCCCTCGGGCCGGACCCCGACGGCAACGGCCCGCAGCAGCCCGACCTCTTCTACGTGACGAAGAAGGAGGACTGGATCGTCCGCGTACAGGACCCGGCCACTGACCCGAAGGCGAGCATCGTCGGGTTCACGGCCACCGGCCGTGGCGCGGAGGCGCTGGCCATCGGCACGGCGACCATCGCCGACGCCGACGGCAACCCCGTCAAGAAGCCGGTCCTCTACCTGAGCGAGCCGGACGCCGTGACGCGGCTGATCGACCCGACGGGTCCTGACCGCGGCATCAACGGCACCACGCCGCAGGCGGAGACGCTGACGATCGCCGGCGCGCCCGCGCCGTCCGCGATGGCCTACGACCAGGCCCGCGACCTGCTGTACATGGGCACGGCGGCCGCGGCGGGCGAGCCCGACGCCGTCCCGCCGATCCCGACGGTTCCCGGCATCGACCGGATCATGCGGTTCCACGTCGGCGGCACCGACACGGCCACCCCGGGCGTCCCCACGCCTGTCGGCGAGCCGTTCGGGAAGTTCTCGATGGTCGGCGGCCTGGGCCTGCGGCCCGACGGCCGGCTGCTCGTGGCCGACGACGTCGCGCTCACGATGGCCACCGAGCCGATCGGCACCGGCCGCCTGTTCCAGGTCGGCGCCCCGGCGGCGCGGATCTCGGCCGGGCCGAGCGACGCCGGCGAGCCCGCGCTCGATCCGACGTGGACGTCGAGCCTCAACCCCGAGTTCACGCTCGCCGGTGACGGCCCGATGGAGTGCGCGCTTCGCGAGAAGGGCGACGGTCCCGAGGGTGCGCTCACCTGGACGGCGTGCGCGCCGGAGACCGTGGCCGCCGACGGGATCGCCGTCACGGCGCGCGACCTCACCGGCGGAGCCGATCTCGTGAGCGGCAAGGCGTACCGCCTCACCGTCCGCTCGACGAAGGGCTACACGCCGCCGGCGGACCCGGCTGCGCCGAAGGCGATCGACGACACGACGAAGTTCGTGCCGCACACGATCGAGTTCACCGTCGACGGCGACGCTCCGAAGACGCCGCTCCTGAGCGTCGTCAAGAAGGACGGCCTGAGCAGCGCCGCGCCGATGTTCGCCTTCACGCCGGTCGACGAGAGCCCCAGCGGCCTCGAGTGGCGCTGTCGGCTGAACGACGCGACGGAGTTCACGGCCTGCACGCCGGGCCGCGCGTACCCCCTCAAGGAGGACGGCACCTCGCAGCTGCGCGATGCCGGCAACGTGCTCCAGGTCAAGGCCGTCGACCGGGCCGGCAACGAGTCGGCGGTCGCCGGTGAGCTCACCTGGGACGCCGACACGACGATCCCGGTCGTGAAGATCACGAGCACGCCCGAGGGTTCGGCCGAGCTCGTCCGCATCGGCGCGGGCGACGTGACCTTCGCGACCACCTCGGAGGACACGGGCCCGGGCGGCACGCCGAGGATCGGCTGCCGCCTGAACGGCGAGGCGTGGCAGAGCCCCTGCCCGGCGGTGACGCCGCCGTACACGGACCTGCCGAGCGGCACGCACGTGTTCACCGCGCACGCGATCGACCACTACGGCAACCACAGCGCGACGGTGAAGCGCAAGATCGTCGTCGACAAGCAGGGCCCTGACGTCCTGTTCGACTCGCCGGCGGCGCTGAGCCTCACCGGCCCCAACCCGACCATCGCCTTCCGGGCGGACCCGGAGACCGTCGGCGAGGGCGAGCCCGGCCAGACGTACGAGTGCACGCTCGTCCGCCCGGACGCCTCGACGACACCCGTGACGTGCGCGGCGCCGTCGGTCCAGCTCAGCAACCTGACCACGGGCGTGCACAAGCTGCTCGTGACCGGCAAGGACTCGGACCTCGGCAACGCCGGCGGCCAGGCCACCTTCGAGTGGACGGTCGACGCGTCCGGCCCCGTGGTGACGTTCGCCGCGGGCGACCCGGCCGACGGCGTCGAGCTGCTGAACCGCCCGACGTTCACGTTCGCATCGAACGAGACGGCCACGTTCCAGTGCGCCTACCTGCTCGGTGACACCATCGTCCAGGACTTCCGCGTCTGCCGCTCGCCCGAGCGGTCGGGCGGACTGGCGGCCAGCACGGAGGTCTACACCTTCGTCCTGGTGGCGCGGGACGGCTTCGGCAACGTGGGCCAGTACCGGCGCTCGTTCCGCATCGTGGACGCCCTCGGCACGCCGGCTCCGGCGCCCGCGCCGCCGTCGACGGTCCCGGTGGTCGTCCCGCCGCTCGACCCGCCCGGCACCCCCGGCCAGACGCAGGGCCAGGGCCGCAGCCAGGGCCCCGGCCGTGGCCAGGGCCAGGGCCGCAACCGCGGCGGCGTGGCGAACGTGGGCGTCCCGATCACGCTGACCGCCCCGACCCTGCAGGCGCGGGGGCTGCCCGTCACCGTCCAGGCGACGGCCGGCACGAACGTCGTCCGCGTCCAGGTCTTCGCCCTCACCGGCGGCGGCCAGGTGCAGGCGGCGGCCGCGAGCAAGCCCAAGCGCCGGCTGGTGGCGACCGTCTGGCAGTCGACGCCGAAGGCCAAGACGTACCGGCTGCGGCTGAAGGACCGCAAGGTCCGCAGCCTGCGGCCGGGACGCTACGTCGTCGAGGTCCGCGGCGGGGCGAGCCGTAAGAAGCTCGGCCAGCCGAAGACCAAGGCGTTCGTGGTCAAGCGGTAGCCCGCGACGGCGGGCCCGGGTCCCGGCGGCGGCGCGTTCGTGGCGTTCGCGCCGCCGCGGGACTTCCTTCGCCGGCGGCGGCGTGTTCGTAGCGTTCACGCCGCCGCCCGCGAAACCCCCGCGGCGGCGTGTTCGTGGCGTTCACGCCGCCGCAGACTTCACCCTCCGGAGGAACCCAAGGCGATGGCGCGGCCCTTCCAGGCCGCGCCGTCGTTCGTTGGGGGGTGCGGTGGCTGCGCGGTGGCTGCGGTGCTCGGCAGGCGCCGGGTCATGGCTGTGGCGCTCCGCGCGCGGCGCGCGCGGCGGCCCAGCGCGCTTCGATGCGCACCGAGGGGGATGGTGTTCCCGGGCCGGCGGCGACCCCGGGCACCCGCCCACACCCGCGACGCTTGCCGGGGAGACGCGGCGACCCGCGGCGCCCGCGAGCGGCGACCGGCCGCCGAGGGCCTTCCTGCCTCGATGCCGACGGACCGCGCCGCGCACGACCACGCACGGCCGCGCGGAGCGCCACCGCCGGACACGCACGCAGCCCAAGGACGACAAGGCCGACCGGCGGCGCACGACAGCGCCGCCGGTCGACCGCAGGCCTATCGCCCGGCGGAGCCGCCCTCGGCGATCTTCAGGAACGCCTCCCACCGGCGCTGGTCGCGCTGGCAGCGGCGCTGCTCCTCGGAGCCGTCCTCGGCCTCGCGGGCGGACTCCTCGGCGCGGCGGGCGCGCTCGCGGAGGTCGCCGGCGTCGAGGTCGCCGGGGCGCATCGCCTCCTCGACGAGGACGAGGACCTGGTTGTTGGCGACCTGGATGTACCCCTCGCCCTGGGCGAAGGTCTCCACGTCGGACTCCGACTTGTACAGGCGCAGCTCAGTCGGCTCGAGCATGCCGAGCAGCGGCTGGTGGTTCGCCAGCACGCCGATCGATCCCACGCTCGTGCGCGTGGAGACCATCTCGACCTCGTCGTTGAACACCTCGCCCTCGGGGGTGAGGACCTCGGCGCGGAACTTCGTCCTGGCCATGACTGACTCGGGAGCGGGAGGCCCGCTAGCCCTTGTTGGCCGCCTCGACGACCTGGTCGATGCCGCCCTTCATGAAGAAGGCCGACTCGGGCAGGTCGTCGTGCTCGCCGTCGATGACCTCGCGGAAGGACCGCACGGTCTCCTCGATCGAGACGTACGTGCCCGGCGTGCCGGTGAACGCCTCGGCGACGTGGAACGGCTGGGACAGGAAGCGCTCGACCTTGCGGGCGCGCTGCACCGTGACCTTGTCCTCGTCGGAGAGCTCGTCGATGCCGAGGATGGCGA
>JAXDHC010000403.1:0-5507 GCA_034664705.1 Solirubrobacteraceae bacterium | reverse complement strand
CGAGCGCCCGGCGCTGGTTCCCCGGGAGCTCGGTCACCGGCACGCCGGAGACGTAGTTGGGCGTGTACAGGTCCAGCCCGGCCGGGAGGTCGTAGGGCAGGCCGCGGTAGACCGTCACGAAGCCGTCGCCGCTCGCGCCGACGAAGTAGACGGTCTGGGACGCGTACCAGCCGCTGAGCGCGATGGCGAAGAGGAAGAACAGCGACAGCAGGAGGCCGGTCGGGACCCGCACGCGGCGCCGGCGACGGCGCGGCTCCTCGCCGGGCGCCCGCGGGGGCCGCGGCTCGCGCGGCTCCCGGCGGCGGGCCGCGGGGTCGGTCGCCGGCTCCTCCGCCGGCTCCGCGCGGGGCGGACGGGCGGCGACCGCCGCGGCGGCCGCGGTCGCGGGCGCCGGCGTGCGCTCGGCGCCGGTCGCGGTCACCGCGTCGGCCTCCGTCGTGTCCCCGCCGGCCGGGACGGCGCCGACGTCCTCGAGCTCGAAGAGCACCACGGTGATGTTGTCCCGGCCGCCCGCGTCGTTGGCCGCGTCGATCAGCGCGCGGCCGGCCTCGGAGAGCGAGCGCGCGTCGCGCACGAGTTCGCCGACGTGCGCCTCGGGCACCATCGACGTCAGGCCGTCGCTGCAGAGCAGGTACAGGTCGGCGGGCCGCGCCGGCCACGTGTGCGAGTCCGCCTCGACGGCCGCCTCGGGCCCGAGCGCGCGGGTGATGATCGAGCGCTGGGGATGCTCGTCGGCCTCCTGCGGCGTGATCTTGCCCTGGCGGACGAGCTCCTCGACGAGCGAGTGGTCGTCGGTGAGGCGCTCGAACCGGCCCTCGCGCAGGCGGTACTGGCGGCTGTCGCCCCCGTGGGCGACCGAGACCTCCTGCTCGCCGACGTAGGCGACCGTCAGCGTCGTCCCCATGCCCGCGCGCTGGTCGTCCGTCCGCGAGAGGGCGTTGATGCGCTTGTTGGCCTCCTCGACCATCGCGCGCAGGCGCTCCTCGACGCTGCCGCCGCGGTCGGGCAGGCCCTGCTGGATGACCTCGACCGCGAGGTGCGAGGCGACCTCGCCGGCCTGCGCGCCGCCCATGCCGTCCGCCACCGCGAACAGCGGGGCGCGCGCGAAGAACGCGTCCTCGTTGGCCCGCCGCTGGCGCCCGGTGTCGGAGCGCTCGTAGTGATCGGCGACGCGCAGCATCAGCGATCCAGGAAGGTGAACTCGCTGTCGCCGATCCGCACGCGGTCGCCGCGGTGCAGCGGCTGCGGACCGGTCACGAGCTCCTCGTTGAGGTACGTGCCGTTCGTCGAGCCGAGGTCCTCGAGGATCAGGATGCCGCCCTGGCGGACGAGCCGGGCGTGTCGCGAGGAGGCGAACGGGTCCTCGAGGCGGATCTCGGCCTGGTCGCCGCGCCCCATGACCGCGCCCTCGCCGATGTCGTACTCCATGCCCGGCGTGTGCCCCGGGGCACGCTCGACCACGAGCCGCGGCTCCTCCGCGCCGTTGGGGCCGCCGCCGTCCGCGGCCTCGTAGAACCCGGTCGCGTCGGGCGCCTCGGCGGCCACCGGCCCCACGACGCTCGGGCGCGCGCCGCCGGTGCGCCGCAGGTCGCGCAGCGCGCTGCGCGACACCCAGAGCAGGAACAGGTACAGGACGGCGAGGAAGCCGAACTGCAGGGCGACCGAGACGGGCTCGAGCAGCGCGGGGGTCATCCCTCCACCTCGAAGCGCGCGTCGACGGTGCCGACCACGATGTCGTCCCCCGGCTTCAGCGGCGCCGAGGAGACGGCGCGCCCGTTGACCTTCACGCCGTTCGTCGAGCCGAGGTCGGTGATCGTCCAGGCGCCGCCGCCCGACGGGCGGATCTGCGCGTGGCGGCGCGAGACGTTCGAGTCGGCGAGGACGATGTCGCAGTCGCGGCTGCGGCCGATCACGGCGCCGCCGGGGCCGACCGGCATCCGCTTGCCGTCGGCGACGATCACCGGCCGTCCGCTGCGGGCCGCGCGCGCCTCGTCGAGCTGCTCCTGCACGCGGCCGGCGCTCGAGTAGACCATCGTGTGGCCGTGGTCGCCCTGCTCGGCGTCGTCGCGCTCGGCCTCGGCGCGCACGAGCCGCGCCTGGATGCCGAACTCGCCGAGCTGGAGGCGCTCGTCGGTGCGGAACTCGATCTGCGGGCGGCTGATGAGCGCGAGCCGCTCGCGGCGGGCGTGCTCCAGGAGGTAGGCGCTGAGCTCGTCGATGACCTCGTGCTCGACGCCCTCGAACTTCTCGCGGTCCTCGGCGGAGAGCCACACGACGTACTCGTTGGGGACGTAGGTCCGCGAGACGGACACCGTGCGGTGCTCGTCCATCTCGCGCGCCAGCTTGCGGGCGATCTCGACCGGCCGCACCTGGGTGCGGAAGACACGGCCGAAGGTGCCTTCGACGAGGCCGGCCAGCTTCTCCTCGAGATTTCGCAGGACGCTCATGAGCGATGTATGGCTTTCCCATCGGGCGCGACGGAACACCCCATGGGCAGAGTGATGCTACGAGGCAGAACGGCTGTGCGCCTCGCCCCGTGACGCTCGGGCGGCCACCGCGAGCCCGCCGGCCGCGACCGCGCCGGCCACCAGCCCGCGCATCCCGGGCGCCACCGCCTGGGTCGCCGACCCCAGGCCGGCGGCCCATGCCGTGGCCGCGACGAGGTCGATCGCGAAGACCCGCCCGCGCACGAGAACGGGCAGCGCGAGCGCCGCGACGGCCCACAGGGCCGCGACCGCGAGCGCGCTTCCGGTGGCCAGCGGCACGAGCACGTCGCCGATCGCGCCGCCGATCGCCGGCTCCCAGCCGCCGGGCGACGGCGGCCCGAGCGCGAGGCGCTCGCCGGCGAGCGCCTCCGCCAGCACGAGCCACCAGGCGCCGAGCGCGCCGAGCGCGGCGCGGTGCCACGGGCGGGCGACCTGGCCGGCCAGCGCGGGCCACACGCCGGCCAGGCCGGCGAAGCCGAGGAGGGGCGCGAGCACCGGCATCGACCACAACGGCCCGCCGCGGCGCAGCAGCAGGGCGGTGGGCAGCGCCGCCGCGAGGACGAGCGTGGCCACGCCCGCGAGCTGCGCCGTCGCCAGCCAGCCGGCGAGCACGGCCGCCAGCAGCAGCCACCCCGCGCGGGGCAGCACGACGACGATCGCCGCCGCGGCGCCGCCGGCGGCGAGGGGCAGGACCGGCGGCGCGGGGCCGAGCCAGGCGAGCGCCGCGGCGACGAGCCCGCCCGCCGCCGCCCCGGCGAGAAGCCGCGCCGTCGGCCGCATCCGCGGGCGCGGCGCCGCCCCGCCGCCGAGGCCCTCGATCGGGCTGCCGACGATGGTGCCGGCCTCGTCGCCCGCATGCGGGAGCGCCTGCGCGATCGCCGAGCGCAGGTCGGCGAGCGTGCCGCGCTGGTCGGGGCGCGGGAGGACGGCGCGGTCGACCGCGCCGCACAGGTCGAGCGCGAGGTCGCGGCGCAGGCGCCCGAGCGCGGGCAGCCGCGCGCCGACCCGGCGCGCGGTCGACGCGGCCCCGCGGCCGCGCACCGGGTTCACGCCCGCGAGCGCCTCGTAGAGGACCAGCGCGAGCGCGTAGAGGTCGGCCTCCGGCCCGGCCTCGCGCCCCTCCGCCTGCTCGGGCGCCATGTACGCGAGCGTCCCGATGACGTCGCCGGTGCGCGTGAGGACGTCGTCGCCGGCGATGTGGGCGACGCCGAAGTCGGTGAGCTTCGCCACCCCGGCGCCGTCGTGCGGGCGGTCGGGGATCATCACGTTGCCCGGCTTGACGTCGCGGTGCACCACTCCGCGCCCGTGGGCATGGGCCAGCGCGTCGCAGAGCGCGACGCCGACGCGCATCACGTCGCGGTCGGAGAGCTCGCCCTCGGCCATCAGCTCGCCGAGCGTGCGTCCCCGCACGAGCTCGGAGACGAGGTAGACCGCCTCGGCGTCGCGGCCGGACTCGTAGAGCGCGACGATCCCCGGATGCGCCAGCCGCGCCGCGGCCTTCGCCTCCCGCTCGGCCCGCGGCCCGGCCGCCCCGTCGTGCATCGGGATGCGCTTGACGGCGACGGCACGGTCCAGGCGCTCGTCGTGCGCGAGCCACACGACCCCGAACCCCCCGGCGCCCAGCCGCCGGACCAGCCGGTAGCGATCCAGGACGAGCTCGGGCGCCCGCTGGACGGTGTCGGGGCGGGTCGTGCGGAGCGTCTCGTGCAGCTCCTCCGTGCGGTCGTCGGCGGTCCTCACCGCCTCCCCCGTTCGCCGTCGGCACCCTGCCGTCCTCCGCTGACGCCAGAATTGCAGCCGGGCGTAACGCCGGCCACGCCGGTCATACTGACCATGGCGAACCCGCAAGGAGCCACCCAGTGTCCTTCTTCGACGAGGGCGACGAACCCACACGTGTGACCTCCCGTGCGCCGCGGCCCCGCCGCGGCGGCGATGGCGGCACCCGCGGGGGCGGGCCCCGCGAGCCGGTGCGCCGCCCGGACCGCCAGACGGTCCGCTCGCGTCAGGCCATCGCGGTGGGCGTCCTCCTGGTGCTCGCGCTCCTCGTCATCTTCGGCGTCAAGGGCTGCGTCGACAGCCGCCAGCAGAACGCGCTCAAGGACTACAACCGCGACGTCACGTCGGTGATCACGTCGTCGGACCGCGACGTCGGCCGCGCGTTCTTCCAACTGATCAGCGGCGGCTCCGCCCAGGGCCGCGACCTCCAGGTGCAGGTCAACCAGTTGCGCCTCGCGGCCGACGAGGACGCCCGCCGCGCGCGCGGCTTCGACCCGGCCGACGGGATGAAGGACGCCCACCGCAACCTCCTGCTCGTCCTCGACTTCCGCGCCGGCGGGCTGCGCCGCATCGCCGATCTCCTGCCGACCGCGCTCGGGCGCGGCCAGCCGGCCGAGCAGGCGACCAACCGCATCGCCGGCCAGATGCAGGCCTTCCTCGCCTCCGACGTGGTCTACGACCTTCGCGTCGCGCCGCTGATCAAGCAGGTGCTGGACGACCACGGCATCACCGGCCAGCGGATCCCCGACAGCCAGTTCATGCCCGACATCTCGTGGCTCAGCCCGCAGACCGTCGCCGACCGGCTCGGCTCGGAGGCCGCGACGGGCACCCAGGAGCCCGCCCCCGGCCTGCACGGCCACGGGCTCACGAGCGTCGCCGTCGGGAGCACCACGCTGCAGCCGTCGCCGGCGGTCAACCGGGTCCCCGCGAGCGGCAACGTCACGTTCGCGGTGACCTTCCAGAACCAGGGCGACAATGACGAGAGCAACGTCCGCGTGAGCATCACCGTCCGCGGCGCGGGGCGCCGCATCACCGCCCGAAAGACGGTCTCGCAGCCGACGGCGGGCGCGCCCGCGACGGTCGAGATCCCGCTGGGCCAGACGCCGCCGGTCGGCACCGCGACCGTCGAGGTCGTGGTCGCCGCGGTGCGCGGCGAGCAGAAGACCGACAACAACCGCCAGCAGTACACGGTGATCTTCACGCGCTGAGTTCGCCCGCGTCGGCGGGCCGACCACCGGGGGCGGG
>JAXDHC010000402.1:0-4684 GCA_034664705.1 Solirubrobacteraceae bacterium | reverse complement strand
GCGTGCCATGAACGAGCACGCCGCACCATCCGTGTATCCACTGCAGGTCGAGGGGCAGCTCGACGGGCACCTCAGCCGCTGGCAGTGGCTGGTCAAGTGGATCCTGGTGATCCCGCACTTCATCGTGCTCGCCGTCCTCTGGATCGCGTTCGTCGTCCTGACGGTGGTCGCGGTCTTCGCGAACCTGTTCACCGGCCGCTACCCGCGCGTGATCTTCGATTTCAACGTCGGCGTGCTGCGCTGGTCCGGGCGCGTGGGCTTTTACTCCTACAGCGCGCTCGGCACCGACCGCTACCCGCCGTTCACGCTCGCCGACGTCCCGGGCTACCCGGCGCGGCTCGATGTCGAGTACCCGCAGCAGCTTTCGCGGGGCCTGGCCCTCGTGAAGTGGTGGCTGCTCGCGCTGCCGCACTACCTCATCGTCGGCGTGTTCGCCGGCGGCGCGTGGGCCGGCCTCAACGCGGCCAACGACGACTGGGCGTGGACGTCCGGCGGCGGCCTGATCGGTCTGCTGGTCCTGATCGCGGGCGCGGTGCTGCTGTTCACCGGCCGTTACCCGAGGGCGATCTTCGACTTCGTCATGGGGATGAACCGCTGGTGCTACCGCGTCGCCGCCTACGCGACGCTGATGACCGACTCCTACCCGCCGTTCCGCCTGGACATGGGCGGCCACGAATCGGCGACCGACACCGCTCAGACCGACGCCATCAGGCCCAAGCCGGCGCCCGGGCTCTCATGACCAAGGCTCCGCCTCACCGCACACGCGCCACCGCCCCATGGCGTCGCTCTGTTGCGCGATCGGTCGCCGTTGGAGGCGTGGTCGCTGCGGGCGTCGCCCTCTTGAGGGCGCGGTCCTTGCGGTGGGGCGCCACCGACGAGGAGCTCAACATCGCCCTCCCGGGCGACGAGCTGGTGCCCGACGCGGACCTGACGGCCACCCGGGCGGTCACGGTTGAAGCGGGTGCCGATGCTGTGTGGCCATGGATCGCCCAGCTCGGCCAAGGGCGCGGCGGTTTCTACAGCTACGACTTCCTCGAAAACCTGGCGGGCCTCGACATCCACAGCGCCGAGCGGGTCGTCCCCGAATGGCAGGCCATCGAGGTCGGCGACCAAGTCAAGTTCCATCCCGAGGGCGGCATGACCGCGGCGGTCGTCGAGCCCGAACGAGTCCTGGTCCTGCGCGGCGGCATGCCAGGAACGCCCCCGTTCGATTTCGCGTGGGCTTTCGTCGTGCGCGGCCAGCCGGACGGGACCACCCGTCTCGTGGTGCGCGAGCGCTACCGCTACTTGCGCTGGTGGGGGCCGTTGCTCGTGGAGCCCGTCGGGTTCATCAGCCTCGTCATGAGCCGGCGGATGTTGCGCGGCATCAAGGAGCGCGCGGAGCGAGCAGTCGTGGCTACTACCCCGACCTCCGGAGCGAGTGAGGCGGCGACGAGGATTCGGAGGCGAGTCATCGCACGCGGCCCGGCTCGTGGAGAGCATGCCGCGGCCCGCTCTCGGCCATGGCGGATGAGCGCACAGTTCCGGGCATCGACTGCGGGCGCGTGAGACGCGACGCGTCGTCCGTCCGTCCGCACGGACTACGAAGCGGCGTGCGGTGAAGCACCGATGGTTGGGGGACGCAACGCTCCTAGGGTGCTCCCATGACCGCACTTCGCGACATTCCCACCGGGGCGCTGGTCGGATCCGCGGCGCTCGCGTTCTCTGTGCTGTACCTCATTTCCGACGTCATCGAGGCACTTCAGGGTGGCTTCTCGGGTAGCCAGCTCGGGCTGACCCTGATCGCGGAGGCGGCGATCCCTGATGGCCGGGGTCGTCCTCGTCTCCCTCTCACAGACCCTGCCCGAAGGCCCGCAGGTGCCGCCGCGATCCGCGACCTCGGATTCGCCGGCATGGGCGCCGCGCTGCTGGGAGCCCACGCACTGTCGGGTCAGCGCCCGGCCGCGTATCCGGGCTAGCACGTCGATGATCGACAAGACCCCAACCCGACCGCCGCCGATCCCGGCGGACCGGGACCGACAGATTCCCCGCCGACACCGGTGTGCGCCCGGCTGGAAAGGCACGACCATGCCCACGAGCACCTCAACCCGCCCCTACGCCATGAAGGCGGCCTTCGGTCCCAGCGATGCCGTGCGCTGGGTGTTCGCGGCCGTTGCCTCGCTGCTTCTCGTCTCGGTGATCGCGCCGCCTGCGGCCGCCGCCACTGCGCCCGATCGCGCGACGCTTGCGCGAATGGACGGCGTCATCCGCGACGGTATGGAGGGCTCGGGCCTGCCGGGCTTCGCCGTGGCCGTGGTGTCCGGGAACGACGTGGTGCACGCGCGCGGCTTCGGCGATGCCGGTGACGGCCGCGCGACGGCGCAGACACCGTTCCTGCTCGGTTCGACCTCGAAGTCCCTCACGGCGCTGGCGGCGATGCAGCTCGTGGACGCCGGCCGACTCGACCTTGACGCGCCCGCCCGTCAGTACGTGCCCGAGTTCCAGCTTGCCGACCAGTGGGCCGCCGACCGCATCACGGTGCGCCAGGCGCTCCAGCAGACCACCGGGATGCCTGCGACCGCGGGCGGCCCCATCGTCAGGAGCGCGGCCGACGGCACCGCTCTTGAAGCCCTGCAGGAGCTGCAGGGCACGACGCTGGTCACGCCCCCCGGGGAGGCGTTTGCGTACTCCAACGGCAACTACATCCTGGCTGGGCTGATCGTCGAGCGGGCCTCCGGCGAGCCCTACGCGCAGTACGTCCAGCGCCACATCTTCACGCCGCTGGGCATGCGCCACAGCTACGTCGCGCTCGACGCTGCGAAGCGCGCCGGGCTGGCGACCGGGCACCGCTACTGGTTCGGCCGGGCGACCGCCCACGGCCCGACCTTCCGCGACGGCATCCAGTCCGCCGGGTATCTCTTCTCGACCGCGCAGGACATGGGCCGCTACCTCGCCATGTACCTCAACCACGGCGTCACCGCCGACGGGCGCCGCATCGTGTCACGCCAGGGGGTGGAGATCATGCTCGCCCCGGGGCGCCCGGGGAAGCTGGGCTCCTGGTCAGATCACGCCGACGCGCGCTACGCGATGGGCTGGTACGTCGGCGGCCCGTGGTCAGAGCCCGCCCAGCTCCATCCCGGCCGCGCCCCCGACTCCAGCGCCATGATCGTCATGTTCCCGCGCCGCGACTTGGCCGTGGTGACGTTGACCAACGCCGCGAACGAGCTCACGCTACCGGGCTACCCGGCATCGGTTGACCGCGTCGAGCGCAACGCGATCGACGCGCTCATCGGCGACCCGGTTGACACCGGCACCTCGTTGCATCGCTACTACCTGTACGTCGACCTCATCGCCCTCGCGCTGCTCGCCGCCATGGCATGGGCGGTCACGCGCGCAGCGAGGGCCCTCCGGACGCGCACGCGCCCGCGCCACCGATGGCTGGCTATCGCCGGCGTCGTAGCCCGGGCGGCTGGGGGCGTCCTGCTCGTGGCCCTTCCTGAGCTGGCGTTCGGGTGGCGGGCCTCGTTCCTCTGGCAACCCGACGTGTTCACCCTCATCGTCCTCATCGGCGCCTTGCTGCTGGTCAGCGCCGCGTTGCGCCTCGCCGGGCTCGTGCGACGTTCCGCCGAGTCCCCACAGGACCAGCCGGACCGGCGGGGGTCCGACGCGGTGCCGGCGGAGACCGCCCCGATGCCCGCGTTGATCGCCCGCATGACCCGATGGCACGCCGCCCAGGCCGATGAGAGGACATCGCCATGACCACGACCGCAGTCGCCCGCGGCGCCCTGCTCGCACCGGCTTCACACGACGCGCGCAAGCGTCGCGCTCCGCTCGGCTACTGGCTCGCGGCCGCGATCGCGATCGTCGCGCTCATTGCAACCGTCGGCTGGGCCGCCGCTCGCACCTTCAACGTCATCAGCTCACCTGACGACTTCGCGCGAGTTTCTCTTCCCGGCGCCACGACAATCCCCAACACCGCATCCGGCAAGCTGGTCATCTACTACGAAGGGACCGCGGAGCCGTCGCTCGGCCGGCTTGGGGTTCGCGTTCTCGACCCCGCAGGTCGACCGGTTGCTGTGACGGCCTATCGCGGCGACGTACGGTATGACCGCGCCGGCCTGGTTGCCAAGGCCGTCGGCAGCTTCGACGTTCGCACGGCCGGGCGCTACACGGTCTCCGCCGGCCCGCCGGCCGAAGCCGGTGCCAAGCTCGCGGTCGGCGAAGACCTCGGTGGCGCGATGAAGGACACCGTCCTGTGGGCGGGACTCCTCGTGGGCGCGGGCGCCATCGCCGCGGCGGCTACCGCACTGCTGACGAACCACCGAGGCCGGGCATGATCACTACAGCCGACGATTCGCGTCCTGCACTGTTGAGCAGTGCCGCGCCCCGGAAGTGGGTCGGCGCCACCGCTGTGGGCGCGTTTGCCGTCTACGCATCGGTTCTGCGTCCCCGAATCCAGTGGCTCGGCACGAGCGACGAGGAACGGACGGCGACCTACCCCGGCGATGACCTCATCCCCGATGGCCATCGGTACGGCGCGATGGCGACCACCATCGCGGCGCCGCCGAAGCGCGTCTGGCCGTGGCTGGTGCAGATGGGCTGCGACCGCGCCGGCTTCTACAGCTTCGACCGCCTCGATAACGGCGGCCGACCGAGCGCGGTCGACGTTCACCCGGAGTGGCAGCAACTCCGCGAAGGCGACCGC
>JAXDHC010000401.1:0-2890 GCA_034664705.1 Solirubrobacteraceae bacterium | reverse complement strand
TGGTTCTCCTTGATGAGGATGACGTCGTAGAGGCCGGCGCGGTGGTTCGTGCCCCCGCCCGCGGCGACCGCCGCCTTCTCGAGCTCGCGCAGTCCCGGCGTGGTCTTGCGGGTGTCGAGCACGAGGGCGCCGGTCCCCTCGACGGCCCGGACGTAGCGAGCCGTCATCGACGCGACGCCGGACAGGCGCTGCAGGAGGTTCAGCGCGGTGCGCTCGCCGGTCAGCAGCGCGCCGGCCGCGCCCTCGATCTCGAGGACGGGGCCGCCCTCGCGCCACTGCCCCTCCGCGACGAGGCGCGTGAAATGCATGTCCGGGTCGAGGCGGCGGAACACGGCCTCGGCGGCGTCGAGGCCGAACACGACCCCGGGCTCCTTCTGCGTGATGCGCGCCCGGGCGTGGGCGCCGTCGGGCACGGTCGCGTGGGTCGTGACGTCGCCGGGCCCGACGTCCTCGTCGAGCGCCCGGCGGACGATGTCGTCCAGGTCGATGGCCATGGCCCTGGACCGTAGTCGTTCGCGCGACCGGGCCGGCGCTCGCCGGCCGGCTGGAGCTAGAGGACGATCTCGCAGCGGCGGGTCCCGTCGCGGCTGTCCTTCTCGATGCGGTCGCGCCCGGGGCCGCAGTCGATGACGTCGCGCCCGCCGCCGACGGCACGGATCGTGTCGTCGCCGGCGCCGGCGATGATCCGGTCGTTGCCGAAGCCGCCGTTGAGCTGGTCGCTGCCGTCGCCGCCGAGCAGCGTGTCGTCGCCGCGGCCGCCTTCGATCTCGTCGCCCCCGAGCCCGCCGACGAGGCGGTCGTCGCCGCCGCGGCCGAACAGCGCGTCGACGCCGCGGTCGCCGTACAGGCGGTCGTTGCCGCCGGCGCCCTCGAGGAAGTCGTCGCCGCCGCGGCCGCGGAGGAGGTCCGAGCGGTCGGTGCCGATGATCCGCTCGGCGACGTCCCGGCCCGGGCAGGCGGAGCGCCCGCGCTGGCAGCTGCGCATCAGCTCGTAGGACGTCGTGCGCTCGACGATCGCGTCGTCCCACGGCACACCGCGCGCCCGGTAGCTCTCGGCGAGCCCGGCGAGCGACGGCGGCGCCGCGCTCGCCGGCGCCGCGGCGACGGTCTCGCAGCCGGCGAAGCCGATCCCGGCCCGGTTGAGCCCGTTGCGCGCGTCGGCGGCCACGGCGCCCGGCGTGAGCAACGCGACGTCGGTGCCGGGGCCGCAGTCGGCGGTCGTCGTGCCGGTCCCGACGTACAGGGCGTCGTCGCCCGGGCCGCCGTCGAGGATCGCCGCGCCGGTCGCGCCGGCCTGCCACAGCGTGTCGTCGCCGTCGCCGCCGACGAGCGTCGCCGAGCCGGTGTCGACGATCGTGTCGTTGCCGGCCCCGCCGATCGCCGGCCGCCCGCGGTACTGGCCGCTGCCGGGGAAGAGGACGTCGTCGCCCGCGCCGCCGTCGAGGCCGTCGTTGCCGGTGCCGCCGGAGAGCAGGTCGTTGCCGTCGCCGCCGAGCACGAAGCGGTCGATGCCGGCGTTGCCGATCACCACGTCGTCGCCCGGCCCGCCGTCGAGCAGGCGGTCGTCGCCGAAGCGCGAGTCGACGACGAAGTCGTTGCCATCGCCGCCGCGGGCGATGTCGTCGCCGTCGAAGCCGTCGAGGAGGTCGTTGCCCGGCCCACCGTCGAGCACGTCGTTGCCGGTGACGCCGAGCAGCATGTCGTTGCCCTCGCCGCCGTCCAGCCGGTCGTTGCCCGAGCCGCCGTCGAGCTCGTCGTCGCCGAGTTCGCCGAAGAGCTGGTCGCTCGCCGAGCCGCCCGACAGGAGGTCGTGGCCGGGGAGGCCGTAGAGCAGGTCGCGTGACCCCTTGCCGCGCAGCACGTCATCGCCCGGACTGCCGCGCAGCGTGTCCGCCAGCCGGCCGCCGTCCCGCTCCAGCGCCGCGGCGCTCGGGGGCACGAGCACGAGCGCGGCGACGACGATCGCGGCCAGCCGCCGCCCTGTCCCTGACCTCAGCACGGCGCGCACGGTAGCCGCCGCCCTGTCGCCGGTTGACACCCTGTCGACGAGCGGTGCCCATCCGGCGGCGAGCGGCGCCGGGCCCGGCGCCGGGGCAGCGGGTACCGTGGGCCGTGCGGTGCTCGCGACGCAGCTCGACGACTGGCTGGCGGACCCGGCGGTGCGCACCCGCCATCGCCGCACGGCCGGCGCCTCGCCTGACGCGGTGTGGGAGGCGGCGCGGAGCCTGCGGCTCTCGGACACGCGCACCCTCGGGGCGCTCGTGCGCTGGCGGATCCCCGGCACGCCGGCCGACCAGACCTTCCGCGCCCTGCTCGCCGACTACCCGTTCGTGGTCCTCGACGAGGGCGAGCGCTGGTCGCTCTCGGGGCTGTGCGGGCGCATCTGGACGCTGAGCCGCGACTACCCCCGGCTGTCGGGCCCCGACGCGTTCCGCGAATGGGACGAGCCCGGGACGGTGCGCGTCGCCTTCGCGCACTGGGTCGAGCCCGACGGCGAGGGCCGCAGCGCCATCGTCAGCGAGGCGCGCGTGGCGCCGGTGGACCGGTCCGCCGAGGTGCGCCTGCGCTCGCTCTGGGTGCTCGTCGGCGTCTTCGAGCGCCTCATCGGCGCCGAGTTGCTGGCGCTGGCGGCGGCGCGGGCGGAGGGCGGCGACGACCCCGACCGCGGATGAGCGACGGGTTCGAGTCGCGCGCCGCGGAGTGATGGCGCGGGCGCGCACGCCGGGCCACGACGCCTACTGGGACGACCGCGAGGCGTCCTTCGCGCTCGTGCCCGCGCCGGGCGGCCGCACCCCCTCGAGGTCGGATGCGGCGAGGGTCGCGTCACCCGCGACCTGACCGCGCGCGGGCGCGCCACCCTGCCGCGGTGTGATCGCCGACCCCGCCGCCG
>JAXDHC010000400.1:0-2829 GCA_034664705.1 Solirubrobacteraceae bacterium | reverse complement strand
GCCCGGCGGTCGGCGATCCGAGCTGGCGGAAGTTCTTGAGGTCCTCGAGCGTGAGCCCGTACCCGGTGAGGTAGAGCATCGCGTAGAGCAGCATCGAGGCGTGGCCGGCGCTGAGCACGAAGCGGTCGCGGTCCGGCCAGTCCGGATGCTCGGGCGTGTGGCGCATGATCCGCGTGTAGAGCACGTGGGCGATCGGGGCGAGCGCCATCGGCGTGCCGGGATGCCCCGAGTTGGCCTTCTGCACCGCGTCCATCGCGAGCGTGCGGATCGTGTTGACGCACAGCTCGTCGATGTCGGTCGGCGCCTGGGTGTGGTGGGTGACGGTCATGAGTCGGTGGCCTCGTAGGCGCGTCGCTCCACGAGCGCGGCGACGTCCTCGTCGCTCATGGGCTCGTTTCGCTCCTGGTAGTAGGCCGCGACGGAACGACGGAGGTCATCGTCGTTGGCCGCCTGCAGGGTGTCCCCGCTGTCGAGGTCGATCACGCGCATCAGCTCGAGAACCCTTCCCTCTCCATCGTGGTGACCTTGCCGAGGCGGCGCACGTGGCGCTCCTCCCCGGAGAACGATCCGTCCACGAACGCGCGGACGCAAGCGGCGGCGAGCGCCGGCCCGACGACCCGGGCGCCGAGCGCGAGCACGTTGCAGTCGTCGTGCGAGACGCACTGCGCGGCCGTGTAGGTGTCGTGGCCGACGGCGGCGCGGATGCCCGGGAGCTTGCAGGCCGCCACCGCGACGCCGGCCCCGCTGCCGCAGACGACGATGCCGCGCTCGCACTCGCCGCGGTCGATCGCCCGGGCCACGTCGAGCGCCGTGTCGGGGTAGTCGTCCTGCGTGCCGACGTCGACGGGCTCGTGCCCGGCCTCGCGGACGGTGTCGAGCACGGCGTCCGACAGCGGGCCGCCCGCATGGTCGAATCCGACGGCGATCCTCATCGGCTACCTCCCGAGCTCGAGCTCCTGGCCGGCGAGCAGCGTGGCGCCGCGGACGCCGGCCTGGGGTCCGTAGCGTGCGAGGCGGATCTCGGTCTGCGTACCCACCCCCGGGAGGACGAAGCGCGCAGCCGCCTCGCGCGCCGGGCCCAGCAGCAGCTCCCCGGCGGTCGACACGCCGCCGCCGACGATGACGACGTTCGGGTCGAACGTGTTGATCGCGTTGGCGATGCCGATGCCGAGCGCCTCGCCGACGATCCGGATCGCGTCGCGCGCCTCGGGATCGCCGGTGCGCGCCGCCGCGACCACGGCGTGCCCGTCGCCGATCCCGCGCTCGAGGCCCAGCCGGTCGAGCGCGCGGCCGGCCGCGTGGTGCTCGAGCGAGGCCGGGTGGGGGAAGCGGGCGGCCGGCGGCGCGCCGGTCTCGAGGTTCGCGGCGATGATCGTGTGCCCGATCTCCGGCGCGGCGCCGGTGGCGCCGCGGAACGTGCGCCCGCCGATGACGATCCCGCCGCCGACGCCGGTGCCGACGGTGAACATCACGACGATGCCCGCGATCGGCCGCATGTCGTCGTCGTGCGCTTCGGCGAGGGCGGCCACGGTCGCATCGTTGTCGACGAACGCCGGGATTCCCAATCGCTCGGTCAGCAGGTGACGCAGCGGCACGTTCTGCAGCGGGATGTTCGCCGAGGTGCGCGCGGTCCCGGTGGCGAAGTCGATGACCGACGGCAGCCCGACCCCGACGGCGTCGGCGGGGCCCTGGGCGCCGATCGCGGCGACGAGCTGGTCGACGAGGCCGTGGGCGCTCGACACGACGGTCGGCGCGATCACCGGTGCCGACAGCGTGCCGTCCTCGAAGGCGGCAACCGAGACCTTGGTTCCGCCGACGTCGACGCCGATCAGCCGAGGGGCCATGCCGGCGGCACACTACCGAGCGAGCGCGGACGGCCCGGGTGAGGGGACCGTGAGTCGGCCTCCCGTCCGGGGGTACTCCCGGACCATGACGAAAATCCCCGCCCCACCGGAGACCCTCAGCCAGGTCGGCCGCGCGGCGCACGACCTGGGCCTCGCCGGGATGCTCGGCGGCACGCTCTTCGGCCGCATGGCGCTGCACCCGGCCGTCACGAGCATCAGCGACCCGCGCGAGCGCGGCGAGGTCGTCAACGCCGCATGGAAGCGCTACGGGCTCGTCAACTCGCTCGGCCTCGGCGCGGTCACCGCGGGATGGGCCGGCGCCCGCGCGGCCGAGGCCGCCGACCGCAACCTCTCGCCGCAGGAGCGGCGCCTCGCGCGGGCCAAGGACGGGCTCGTCGCGACCGTGTTCGTGTGCGGCGTCGCGAGCGCCGTCGAGGGCATGCGCTTCGCCCGCCAGGCGCCGGGCGGCGCCGTGCCGCTCGCCGACGGGTCGCATCCCGCGCCCGAGACGCCCGAGACGGCCGCGCGGCTCAAGCGGCGCCTGAACGCGCTCGGCGCAATGACGATGGCCGCCGAGGTCGGCCTCGTCGCGGTGAACGCCGCCCTCGCCCAGGCCGGCTTCCGCCGCCCGCCGATGCGCCGGCGGCTGCGCCCGCTGACGCGCTGAGCCGCGCTTCGGTCTGCCACGATGCGGCCGTGAGCGCGTTCGCCGAGCAGGAGGTGGTGCTGCACGGCCATCGCGTGCGCTTCCACCGCGCCGGCGACGGCCCGCTGCTCGTGCTCCTGCACGGGATCGCGAGCACGGCGGACACCTGGGCGCCGGTGGCCGGCGCGCTGGCCGCGCGCCACACCGTGCTCGCGCCGGACCTCCTCGGCCACGGCGAGTCGGCCAAGCCGCGGGGCGACTACAGCCTGGGGGCCTACGCCAGCGGCATCCGGGACCTGCTCGGCGTGCTGGGCCACGAGCGGGCGACCATCGTCGGCC
>JAXDHC010000399.1:0-6136 GCA_034664705.1 Solirubrobacteraceae bacterium | reverse complement strand
CTCGCCGCTGAAGAAGCGCCTCCAGAAGGCGGGCTCGTGGGTCGTGCGCCAGGCGTCGGACACCGACGTGCCGGACACTACGTCGGGCTTCCGCGCCTACAACCGCGAGGCGGCGATCCAGGTGGCGGTCGTCTCGAAGTACACGTACACGCTCGAGACGATCATCCAGGCCGGCAAGCTGCTCGTGGCGACCGACCACGTCCCGATCCGGACGAACGCCAAGACGCGCGAGTCGCGGCTGTTCCCGTCGATGTCGTCGTACGTGCGCCGCAACGCGGTCGCCATCGCGCGCATCTACGCGCAGTACGAGCCGCTGAAGGTGTTCATGACGCTGGCCGGGCTGCTGTTCCTGGCCGCGCTCATCCCGTGGATGCGGTTCTTCGTCGCGTACGTGACGGGCGACGGCGCCGGCCACGTGCAGTCGCTCATCTTCGGGGCCGTCCTCTTCAACGCGGCCGTCGTGCTCGCGGCGCTCGGCATCATCGGCGACCTGCTGTACGGCCAGCGGATGATGGTGCAGCGCATCTTCGAGCGCGTCCGGCGCATCGAGCTGCAGCTCGAGATCCCGCCGTCGCACTACGAGCCCGGCGCGCGCCCGACCGGGCAGGCGCCGACGACCGGCGCGCACGCGGGCGCGCGGCGCCCCGGCGGCGACGCCGGACAGCAGACCGACGAACGGGAGGCCGTGAAGGTATGAGCAGCTCCGTCACCGTGGACCGCGAGGGAACGGTCACCGGCAACACGTACGACAAGTACGGCTCGAGCAACCCGGTCGTGCGCCGCCTCATGGCGACGTTCGAGCGGACGCTCGACGAGCTGTTCGTGCAGGCCGCCCCGCAGTCGCTGCTCGACGTCGGCTGCGGCGAGGGCGTGCTGGTCGAGAAGTGGGCGCGGCGCCTGGGCGACAAGCGCGTCGTCGGCATCGACCTCGACGACCCCCAGCTGCACGCCGAGTGGGAGAAGCGCACGGCGCCGAACCTCGAGTACCGCGTGATGAAGGCCGAGAACCTGCCCTTCGCCGATGACGAGTTCGACGTCGCCACGGCGATCGAGGTGCTCGAGCACGTGCCGGACGCCGAGCACACCGTCGCCGAGATGGCCCGCGTCGCCAAGCGCTGGCTCATCGTGTCGGTGCCGCGCGAGCCGCTCTGGCGCGGGCTGAACATCGTGCGGGGCGCCTACGTGCGCGACCTCGGCAACACGCCGGGGCATCTCAACCACTGGTCCAAGCGGTCGTTCGTGTCGCTGCTCGAGCGCCACGGCGAGGTCGTCGAGGCGCGCTCGCCGTTCCCCTGGACCATGCTCCTCGTCCGGCTGGGTGGCCGGGACTAGCGCGACCGCGGTTCCCCCGGCCGCGGACGCGACCGGGGCGGCGTCGGACGGATACGCGCGCGGCGCGCGCATCCTCTCCATCGGGATCGCGTCGACGGGGCTGTTCACGTTCGCGTACTTCGCGGTCGCCAGCCACGTGCTCCCCAGCACCGCGTACGGCGCGATCTCGCTGCTGTGGTCGGTGCTGTTCGTCGTCATCTCGGTGATCTACCGGCCGGTCGAGCAGCTGCTGTCGCGCACGATCGCCGACCGGCGCGCGCGCGGCATCGCGGGCCGCCATCCGCTGCGCGTGCCGCTCACGGTGCAGGGCGGCTTCGCGGTCGCCTTCCTCGTCGTCGCGCTCGCGCTGCGGGCGTGGATCGAGGACGGCTTCGGCGGCTCGGCGACGCTCTACTGGGTGTTCGTCGGGGCGACGGTCGCCTACGGCGCCAGCTACTTCGCCCGCGGCTATCTCGCCGGCCATCAGTGGTTCGGGCTCTACGGCAGCCTCGTGCTCTTCGAGTCGATCTCGCGCTTCTGCTTCCCGGTCGCCGTCGCGGTCGGCCTCGCGAGCGGGCAGTCGGCGGTCGCGCTGGGCATCCTCGCCGCGCCGCTCGCCTCGCTGCTCGTCGTGCCCTGGGCGCTCGCGCGCCACAGCGGCGCGGCGCGCACCGAGGGGCCGTCGGCGGGCGACCTCACCCTGCGCGCGGGCGCCGGCTTCGCGCTGTCGGTCGCGGCGATCCAGCTCGCCGAGCAGACGCTCCTCAACGCGGCCGTGCTGACCGTCGGCGCGTCGGCGGGCACGGCGCTGGCGGGCGTCGTCTTCAACGCGCTGCTGATCACGCGCGCGCCGCTTCAGCTGTTCCAGAGCGTGCAGACGTCGCTGCTGCCGCACCTCAGCGGACTCGAGGCGACCGAGGGGCGCGAGGCGTTCGCGCGGGCCATCCGGATCACCATCCTCGCCATCGCCGCGTTCGCCGGAGCGGTGGCGATCGGCCTGCTCGCCATCGGCCCGCCGGTCATGGACCTCGTCTTCGGCGGCGGGCACGACTACGACCGCGCGGGCCTGGTCGTCATCGCGATCGGCATGGGGCTGCACCTGTGCGCGGGGACGCTCAACCAGGCGGCGCTCGCCCGTGGGCAGGCCCGCGCGGCGGCGGGCGCGTGGCTGCTCGCCGCGGTGGCGTTCGTCGCGTGGATGGTCGTCCCCGTCGTGTCCGACCAGCTCCTGCGCGCGGAGGTCGGCTACGCCGGCGCGGCGGCGCTGCTGTGCGCGATGCTGGCCGGGGTGTACGCCCGCGGCCGACGGCCGGCGTAGCGCCGTGGCCGCGCCGGAGACGCTGAGCCCCCGCGCGCTCAACCGCGCGACGCTCGCGCGCCAGATGCTCCTGGCCCGCGAGGGCGCGCCGGTCGTCGAGGCGGTGGAGCGCCTCGGCGGGCTTCAGGCCCAGGAGGCGCGGCCGGCCTTCGTCGCGCTGTGGACGCGGCTGGAGGGCTTTCGCCGGGACGAGCTCGCGGCCGCGCTGCGCGACCGCCGCCTGGTGCGCGGGATGCTCATGCGCGCGACGCTCCACCTCGTCAGCGCCGCCGACTACGCCGTGTTCCGCCCGGCCCTGGCGCCCGTGATGGCCGCCGCCGCGGCGGGGGCCCTGCGCGGCCGCGACGATGGGCTCAACATCGCGGCGGTGCTGGCGGTCGCGCGCCGCCTGGTCGACGAGCGGCCGCTGACGTTCGGCGAGCTGCGCCCGCTGCTGGCCGAGGCGTTCCCGGACGTCGACGAGCGGGCGCTCGGCTACGCCACGCGGACGCACCTGCCCATGGTCATGGTGCCCACCGAGGACCCGTGGGCGTTTCCTGCCGACGCCGCCTTCACGCTGGCGGGCACGTGGCTCGGCGCGGAGGTGCCGGGCGCCGGCGGCGACCCGGAGGCTCTCGTGCGCCGCCACCTCGCGGCGTTCGGCCCGGCAACTGCGGCGGACGTGCAGCGCTGGTCGGGCCTGACCGGCCTGAAGGCGGTGCTCCAGGGCATGGCCGACGAGCTGAGCGTGTTCCGCGACGAGCGGCGCCGCACGCTGTTCGACCTGGCCGACGCGCCGCGCCCCGCGGAGGACACGCGCGCGCCGGCGCGCCTGCTGGGCGAGTTCGACAGCCTCCTGCTCGCCCACGCCGACCGCACCCGCGTCGTCCCCGACGAGCACCGCGGCGCGCTGGTCAGCCGCAACCTGCGCGTCCCGGCGATCTTCCTCGTGGACGGCTTCATGGCCGGCACGTGGCGCGTTGACCGCACGAAGAAGAGCGCCACCCTGACCCTCACCCCGCTCACGAAGCTCACGAAGCGCGACACGACAGAGCTCACCGCCGAGGCCCGAGCGCTCCTCGAGTTCACCGAACCGCCGGGAACCGACCTGAGCGTGGAGGTCACGTCCCGGTAACGACGGCGTCACGGGCCGGCTCGAACCGTGGGGTCCGCGCCGCAGGCCGATGCAGCCCCGCGTGCGGTCGCCTACGCGTGGCCGGCGCTACTCATACGCCAGCGCGTCCAGCACGTCGAGCTTCGCGGCGCGGCGGGCGGGCAGGATCGCCGCGCCCACGCCGGCCAGGCCGGCGAGCACGAGCAGGACGATCAGCGACACGACCGGGATGCTGAGCGTGAAGTCGTCCAGCGGCTGCGTGAACAGGATCGCCAGCACCAGGCCGACGACGACGCCGAGCACGCCGCCGATCAGCGACGTGATGACGGCCTCGTAGCGCACGACGCGCTTGACCTGGCGGCGCGTCGTGCCGATCGCCCGCAGCAGGCCGAGCTCGCGCGTGCGCTCGCTGATCGACAGCACGAGCGTGTTGACGATCCCGAACAGCGACACGATGATCGCCAGCGCCAGCAGCGCGTAGATCAGGTAGAGCAGCTGGTTGACCTGCCCGGCGATGTTGTCCTTGAACTGGTCGGCGGTCAGGACCTCGGCCTCGGGGAACTGGCGATCGAGCACCCGCTTCACGCCGGCCTGGACCTGCTTCTCGTCGGCCCCGCGATCCACGCCGACCATGCCGAACGCGTCCTTGGGCTCGCCGAAGTCCGCGAGCATCTGCGTGTTCGTGACCGTGACGTCGGTCGTCATGTCGCCCTTGTCGTCGGCGATCCCGGCGACGTTCAGGACGATCCGCCGGCCGATCGCGGTCGTGACCTGCAGCGACTGGCCCGCCGCGAGCGAGTTCTTCTTGGCGAAGTCCTTGCTGAGGACCGCCTGACCCGGGCGCAGCCCGGCCAGGGCCGCCTCGCCGGAGGACACGGTGTAGAGCTTCGTGAACGTCCGCGGGTCGATGCCGGACACCGGCGTCTCGCCCCCGACGCCGCGGACTCGGGCCTGGCTGAAGCGCACGGCGCTGACGTCGCTGACGCCGTCCACCCGCTCGACGCCCTGCAGGACCTTCGCCGAGAACGGCGAGAAGCCGTCGGTGTTCTGGACGACGAACGCCGCCTCGAGGTTGTTGTCGATCGTCTTGGAGATCGTCGCGCCGACGCCCGAGGCGAAGATGGACACGAAGGTCACGAGCGCGACGCCGACCATGAGCGCCCCGGCGGTGGCCGCGGTGCGGCCGGGCTGGCGCACGGTGTTCTCGCGCGCCAGGCGCCCCGTGATGCCGCGCGTGGCCTCGAACGGTCGCCCGACGAGCGACGCGAGCGGGCGGATGAGGTACGGGCTGACCAGCGCCACGCCGAGGAACGTCGCGGCCGCGCCGGCGCCGACGAACGCCAGGGCGGCGTTGTCCGACACCAGGCCGAAGAGGCCGGCGCACATCAGGGCGACGCCGAGCAGGCCGAGCGCGAGGCCCGAGCCCGTGATCCTCCGCGACGGGCCGCGCCCGGTCGGCACCGCGCCCTCGCGCAGCGCCTCGACCGGCGGCACGCGGGTGGCGCGCAGCGCCGGCGCCAGCGACGACAGCACCGTGACCACCGTGCCCACGGCGATCGACACGATGATCGTGCGCGACGCGATGACGTTGCCGTCGGACGGCAGGTCCACCCCGACCGCCCGGAACAGCGCGCGCAGGCCGCCGGCCACGGCGACGCCGAGCAGGAGGCCGACGAGCGAGCCGATGATGCCGATGGTCAGCCCCTCGGTGATGACCGAGCGCATGATCTGGCCGCGCGACGCGCCGAGCGTGCGCAGCAGCGCGAACTCGCGCATCCGCTGCGTGACGGTGATCGAGAAGGTGTTGAAGATGATGAACGCGCCGACGAACAGCGAGATGCCCGCGAACGCGAGGAGCGCGGTCGTCAGGAAGCCGAGGTTGTCGCGGATGTCGGCCGACTGCTTGCGCGCCTCCTCCTGGCCCGTGCGGACCTCGACGGAGCGCGGGAGCTCGGCGCGCAGCTGGTCGCGCAGCTCCTCGGGCGTCACGCCCGGCTTCGCCGAGACCTGAAGCTGGTCGAACCCGCTCTTGCCGAGCATGCGCTGCGCCTCGGGGAGCAGGAGGTCGACGACGGTCGCCCCGCCGAAGGAGTCCACGCCGGCGATCTGGGTGAAGCCGACGACGGCGTAGTCCTTGCGGGGCGCGGTCGCGACGACGGAGAGCTTGTCGCCGAGCTTCAGCTTCTGCTTGCGCGCGGTCGAGACGTCGATCGTGGCCTCGCCGGCGGTCCGGGGCTTGCGCCCCTCCTTGACGGTGAACGCGTCGAAGCGCGGCTGGTCCGCCACGGAGGCGATGAAGTTCGGCGCCCCGCCCTGGCCAATGCGCTTGCCGTCCTTGCCGAGCACGGTGCCGACGTCGAAGACCGACCCGTCGGCGCTCTCGACGCCGGGCTGGCTGCGCACCGCCGTGAGCA